>JBHEKU010000192.1:0-5293 GCA_041859205.1 Ignavibacteria bacterium
CCACAACAACGGAGCTTGAAAATCTTGTAAACAGCGGAAGTACAAATAAATATTTTCCAGGCGCGCAGCTTTTAATTGCAACTCCTGATAAAATATTAATGGAAAAAAATTTCGGGAAATACACTTATGACGAAGATGCTAAGGAAGTAACAGGCTCCAGTATCTATGATCTCGCTTCACTAACAAAAGTAATTGCAACAACTTCCGCTATCATGCAATTATATGAGAATGGCAGACTAAATATAAATGATAACGTTTGGCTCTACTTACCTGACTTTGCTAATAACGGTAAGGAAGATATAAGAATAAGTAATCTTCTTCTTCACAATTCGGGACTGAAAGCATGGGTACCTTTTTACAAAACGCTTACTACGCGTCAGCAGGTTATTGATGAAATATGTAATATGACTCCCGATTACAAAACAGGCACTAAATTTGTTTACAGTGATTTGAATGCAGTACTGCTCGGACTTATAGTTGAAAAAATTTCAGGAATGTCTCTTGATGAATATTGCAGAATTAATATTTTTGAACCGCTCGGAATGAGAAGCACAACATATCTGCCAAAGGATGATATGAAAAAACTTGCAGTCCCTACAGAGAACGATACTTACTGGAGAAACAGATTATTACAGGGTGAAGTCCATGATGAAACAGCTGCAATGCTTAATGGTGTATCAGGCAATGCAGGACTTTTCTCAAATGCTGATGACTTACATCAGTTTATGAAAATGATGCTTGAGAAAGGTAAATATTATAATCCTTATTCAAGAGGACTAAAAGAAGAAAAATTTGCCAATGCCGATGTAATTGGTTTCTTTACAAAAAAATGGGAGACAGCTGCTTATAATAATTCACGGGGACTCGGCTGGGATACAAGACCTGAACCGACTTCATACAGAGCTCCCTGCGGAGAAAAGTTTTCAGATAATTCATTCGGGCATACAGGCTATACGGGTACAAGTGTGTGGGCTGATGCAGATAAAAAATTAATAGTAGTATTTTTAACAAACATAGTTTATCCTTCCCGCGATAATAACGGAATAAGAGAGATAAGACCTGAGATACATAACATGGCTGTTGATTTATTGAACGAACAAATAAGCGAACAAAAATGAGTAATATAATTGAAAATATTAAAAGAGACATTTTAAAAGATATGCATGTGTCATTGACTAAGAAGTCTGTTTCAACCAATGATTTTACAAGCACATTTAAATTTGTTTCAGATGCTAATAAAATCATAGGTGATTTTGTTGAATTAGATGAAAAAAACTTACCGGAATTGTTTAACCATCTTATCAGGTTGGATAAAACTAATGCTAAGAAGAAATTTTTAATATTTGACCGTTACTCATTTTCATTAAATAAACTTGCCAAAGATTTTAGTAAGATTACTCATGTAGATTTTTATTATATGAATGACAATAAAACATACAAACTTCCGGCCGATAATGAAAAGGCAAAAGCAGAAGAATTAGCAGCAAAAAGAAAAAGATTACTTTCAATAGGAACCTGGGATGAGAAATCTCTTAAAGAAATAGAAAAAGCAAAAAATGGCTTCGGTAAGTGGAGAATAGAAAAATACTAATTGACTCCAATATTCTAATTGAATATTTAAGAGCCGGGGAAAAAGAAAATACAATCCTCGTTAAATTTCAGGAATGTGATTTTTATATTTCAGTAATATCAATTTTTGAATTACTTGCAGGAGCTAATACAATCGAGAAAAAACAGCAGGCAAAAACACTAATAGATAATTTTACAAAAGTAGATTTTACTGTAAAAGACGCCGAACTTGCAGGAGATTTATCAATATTCTTAAGAAGCGAAGGAATAAATTTTAAAAACTTTAACGATATTTTTATTGCAGCAACAGCTTTAACAAATGATTTACCGATCTTAACTTTAAACACAAAAGATTTTCAACATATTCAAAACTTAAAACTTATAAAAATATAATGTCACATTCAAAATTTAAAAACGAACCGTTCACAGATTTTACAGATAAAAAAAATAAACAGGCTTTTGAAAAAGCTTTAGATAAAGTAACAGCAAGATTTGCAAAAGAATATCCCGTTGTAATAGGTGGAGAAAAATTGTGGACTGACGATAAGATGCACTCAATCAATCCTTCCAATGAAGATATGGTGCTCGGCACATTTCAGAAAGCAACTGCTGAAATGGCAGTGAAGGCAATCGAAACTGCTTATGAAACATTTCATACATGGAAAAATGTTGCTCCGAAAAAACGCGCTGAGTATTTATTCAAAGCAGCTAAGATAATGAGAAAAAGAAAACATGAGTTTTCTGCAATGATGGTCTATGAAGTCGGTAAGAATTGGGCAGAAGCAGACGGCGATACAGCTGAAGCAATTGACTTCATGGAATTCTACGCACGTGAAATGTTAAGATGGAGCGGCGACCATCCTTTAGTAAAATTACCGGATGAAAAAAATCATTTAGAATATTTACCGCTTGGTGTCGGCGCAGTTATTCCGCCATGGAATTTCCCGCTTGCAATCTTAGTCGGAATGACAACATCAGCATTCGTAACAGGTAATACAGTTGTATTAAAACCATCAAGCGACTCCCCTGCCATTGCACAAATGTTCTTTGAACTTCTTGAAGAAGTAAAACTTCCTAAGGGAGTTGTAAACTTTGTAACAGGAGGCGGAGGTACTATCGGAGATATAATGGTGCAGCATCACTTAACAAGATTTATCTGCTTCACAGGTTCGATGGAAGTCGGATTAAGAATAAACGAACTTGCTGCAAAAGCGCAGCCGGGACAAATATGGATAAAAAGAGTTGTTGCAGAGATGGGCGGAAAAGATTCAATCGTTGTTGATAAAGAATTACACAGCTTTAACGATGCAGTTAAAGGAACTATCCAGGCAGCATTTGGTTTTCAGGGACAAAAATGTTCAGCATGCTCAAGAGTTATCGTACACAAAGATATCTATGATAAATTCTGTGATGCATTAGCAGAGAATGTAAAGACAGTAAAAGTTGATAATGCAGTTAACAATCCTCCTATGGGACCTGTTATAAACAAACGCTCACAGGATAATTGTTTAAGATATATTAACAAGGCTATCGAAGAAGGCGGAAAAGTTATTGCAGGCGGAGATAAAATTGAAGGCAAAGGTTATTTTGTAGAGCCTACAATTATAAAAGACGTTGAAAGAAATGCAACAATTTCACAGGAAGAAATTTTCGGACCGGTGCTTGCAGTGTTAAAAGCAAATGACTTTGACGATGCAATAAGTATTGCAAATAATACTATGTTCGGATTAACAGGTGCTATATACACAAAAAATAAAAAGAGATTGCACAAAGGCGCAAAAGAATTTTTTGCAGGCAATTTATATCTGAACAGAAAGTGCACAGGCGCATTAGTTGGTGTACATCCTTTCGGCGGATTTAATATGAGCGGTACTGATTCAAAAGCAGGCGGAAGAGATTATCTTGGTCTATTCATGCAGGCAAAGCTTACAAGCGAAAAGAAAATTAAAAAATAATTTCAGTATTTAATTTAATAAATGAACAGAGTTAAATTTGTTTTAAGTTGTTTTGTATTGCTGGCTTTGTTAAGCTGTGATTCTGTATTTGACAGAGTATCACAGAAAGTTGAGCAGAAGGTAAATGAAAAAATAGATCAGAAGATAGATGAGACGCTCAATAAAATTGATACAGCAATGACTAAGATGAGTCTGGACTCTCTTAAAAAGATGGGAAAAGATCTGGACTCTGCTTTGGATAAGAACGTAAATAAAATAAAAGAGAAAACTAATCAAAATAAATGAAATATTTTTTTATTCTTGCAGCATCTGCGCTTCTGTTAACCGGCTGCGGTAAAAGTCAGTTTGAAATTGAAAAAGAAAAAATTCAAAAAGAAGCTGACGAATTAAAAAAGAGAATCGATTCAACGAGCAATTATATTCAGAGAGAAAGAAAAAGTCTGGATAGCAATATGAAGAGCATTGATTCAATTGGCAAAGAAATTGATGCAACAAAAAAGAAACTCGATAAGCTCGATAAGAAATAAATTCAGAAAAATAAAAAAAATATCAAATAAAAATATATGAAATTACACGAGTATCAGGCAAAAGAATTACTTCAGAAATACGGAGTTGCAATTCAAGGCGGAGTGCCAATCAAATCAATGGAGCACTTCGATGCAGCTGTTGACACATTGAAATCTAACGGTGTCGGACAGATTGTTGTGAAGTCACAGATACATGCAGGCGGCAGAGGAAAAGGAACAGTTTATCATAAGCACAATAGAAATGAAGTTGCAGTTGAAGGCGGTGTAAAATTCTTCGGCGATAATTTTGAAAAAGCAAAAGATTATGCCGGAAAAGTTTTAGGCAATACTCTTGTAACGCATCAGACCGGACCGGAAGGAAAAGAAGTTCAGACTCTTTTCATAGCTGAAGGGCTTGATTACAAAAAAGAATTGTATCTTGGTATTTTACTTGATAGAACGAATTCAAAAAATGTCATAATGGCATCTACTGAAGGCGGCGTGGAAATCGAAACAGTTGCAGAAGAGACACCTGAAAAAATTATAAAAATCTGGGTTGATCCGGGAACGGGACTGGAAGACTTCCAGGCTCGCGAACTTGCATTCGGACTCGGACTTACGGGACCTGAGTACAAAGACTTTTTAAAGTTCATTAAAAATCTTTACAAGGCATACGAAGGCATGGATGCATCGATGGTTGAAATTAATCCTATGATTATCACAAACGATGACAAAATAATGGCGCTTGATGCAAAAGTTACATTGGATGACAATGCAACATTCAGACATAAAGATTTCGAAGAGTTAAGAGATTTGAACGAAGAAGATCCGCTTGAAGTTGAAGCATCTAACTTTAATCTTAACTATATAAAACTTGACGGTAACGTTGGGTGTATGGTTAACGGTGCAGGTCTTGCGATGGGTACGATGGATTTAATCAAGCTTGCCGGCGGTTCACCCGCTAACTTCTTAGATGTAGGCGGTACGGCCAGCCCTACAACAGTAGAAAACGGATTCAGAATTATTTTATCTGATCCGAACGTGAAGGCAATTTTAATTAATGTATTCGGCGGAATTGTAAGATGCGACAGAGTTGCTAACGGAGTAATTCAGGCAGCTAAAAATATCGATATCAAAGTTCCTGTTGTTGTAAGATTACAGGGAACAAATGCAAAAGAAGCAAAAGAAATATTAGAGAATTCAGGATTAAATCTTATTCCTGCTAATACTCTTACTGAAGCTGCTGAAAAAGTTAACATGGCT
>JBHEKU010000081.1:0-5884 GCA_041859205.1 Ignavibacteria bacterium
GTAACTACTCAGGTCGCATTTTTATTTAGTTTTAATTTTACTATCTTTGAGTATCATTTGAGCAATGGATACAGAAACTATAGAGAATACATCTGAAATTGTTCTATCATTTATTGAACAACTTCGTGTTGAAATTACTGAGCTAAAAGCTGAAAATTCCGAACTAAAGGCCGAAAATTCCGAGCTAAAGGCCGAAAATTCCGAGCTAAAAGCTAAGTATTTGGATATGGAGTCTAAATATTCTGTTATAGAAGTTCAATTGCACAAATTAGGTATTAAGAAGACGAGTGAGAATAGTTCCATCCCTCCTTCAAAAGATTTTACCCGCAAAAATATTTCTTTGAGAAAAAAAAGCGACAAAACAAGTGGTGGACAAAAAGGACATAAAGGCACAACTCTTATGTTTAATGGCACTCCCGATGTTGTCGAAGATGTGAAACCCGGTGCCTGTCCTAATTGTGGAGGCGATTGGACGAATATTGAATCGACTATTAAACAGTCCACTTACGAAATAGGTGTTGTTATGAGTCGAAAAGTTACTCAAAAAAATCACCACCAAGTAACCTGTACTTGTGGCTATAGCCATGTTCCCAAACGACAACCGCCCGTGAAATATGGTCCAACGCTTTCCGGTTTGGCTACGTATTTGAATGTGAGGCATTATTTATCGTTCCAACGAGTAACCCAATTTTTTGCACAAGTGTTCGGAATTCCGATTTCTGAGGGCACAGTTGCCAATAAACTCGTTCAGATAGGGAAAAATTCTGAACCTTATGTGGCACAAATCGCAAAAGAAATCGAAGAATCGCCTGTTGTAGGGGCGGACGAGACCAATGGGGCTTGTCAAGCTAAAAAAGGCTGGTTTTGGTGCTTTCAAACGCCCCAAGCAACGCTTATCAAATTTGATGCAACGCGCAAAAAAACGGTGATAAGTGAGATCTTCCCCGATGGGCTTCCGAATTCGATTATAGTAACTGACCGATACGCTGCTTATAATGATTTTCCCTGTAAAGGACATCAGTTTTGCTTAGCGCACTTGGCTCGGAATGCAATATATTTGGGGTCATTGGAAAAAACGAGCTGGGCAACCGAATTTTTAAGTTGGTGCCGAAGTTGTTTCGCACCTGACTTAGTGAAATCGGAAATTCCGGAAGGGTTAGATAGATTACTTTCTGTGGAATTGTACGCCAAAACTCCCCAAACCCGTACCCTATTAGTATCCCTTCGAAAACATCGTTCAAAACTAACCACATTCTTGGAGTATCCGGATGTCCCCCCGGACAATAATGCCTCGGAGCGGGCGATTCGCAACATAAAATCCAAGATGAAAATAGCAACCCAATTCCGAACGACTATGGGGGCAATCTGCTATGCAAACTTACAATCCGTTGCTGAAACTTGTGCCAAAATTGGGGGAAACGTCTTTAAAGACGTATTCGTAAAACTGGAGATTGTCCCAAAGTTAGTTGAAAATCCTACCGGGGGAAATGGCTATTAAATTTAGTTTTGTCTATAATTTGGATTCAAATTTACGAAATAATTTAGAATTGCCTCTGTTAATTGATTCATTTTAGTGTACGCTCTTACTTTTCCTAATTTCTTCTCTTGCTCTAAAAGGGACGCTGCTACCCACCTATGTTTCGTTCTTGAATCCTTTTGATTTTTCATTCTTTTAAGTCGTCTTTCTAAATCCGCATTAATGCTTTCTATCGGATTGGTCGAATAAAAAGAAACACGCAACTGCATAGGTATTTCTAAACGATGTAAAGTCAAGATTTCTTCTAAGCCCTCTAATAAGGATTTTGAGGCAGAAAGATTAATGGATTCTAATTCTTTAGCTATTAATTTTAATTCATTTTTAGCACCTTCATACTCAAAATTATTGAACGCATCCTTGAGACGTGTCTCCCAATTAGGACTTTCTTTTTCGCCTAAATGCCCCATTACATTCCGTAATTTATGGATCCAACATCGCTGAATAACGACCGAATTACCGAATACTTCATAAGCCGCTTTTTGCCAACCTTTGGCTCCATCTACGACTAATAAAAAGCCGATTTGAAACTTAAAGCCCCGATTCAGAATATCTCGGTATAATTCTGTTATAGATTCAGAGCTTTCTCCTGTACTTTCCCGAAATCCCAATATTTTCTTCTCGCCTTGGGTGTTTACGCCAACTGCAATCAGAAATTGAGAACCACTCATATATTTACCATCCACATAAACGGCAACATAAGTATCCTCTAATTTACGATTTTCAAAGGCTTCTAAGGCAGCATAAGACTGCTCAATAAAGGCTCTCGAAATATTGGATTTGCTTAATCCAAAACTATCAACGAACTGAGAAGTTACACTTTCATAATTCCGAGTGCTCACACCTGCTATCATCTTAAAAATTACTTCTTCTTTGGGAGATTGGATATATTTAATATTTTGAAAACAAGGTACATTCTCTATGGTACCATGAACTAAATGCTGAATTCGGGGAACATCTATTTTGATGCGTTCATTTCCAATCTTAATACTTGATGGATTAAAGCCATAACGACCATATTCATGGGATGTATTTCTTGAACTTTTCTTACCTGTCAATTCATCTGTTCCGGCGGATAAATACTCATTACAAATCAGTCGAAAAATTTCAGTGTACTGACTGAGAATGGTTAAAAGTACATCAGTTTTTGTTAAATCTTTCTCACTGATGCGTTCCCGTGAAGTTTTTTTATTATCTTTCATTTGGGGTGTTTTTTTTATATTAAAATACAAAGATAGTCCACATTCACCCCAATGTGGATTTTTTTTCAACTAATTTTGGGACAGGCTCTCTTAAACTTATTATTCGGTTGAAAAAGTGCCCGGCAGACAAAAGATTTATCCGGTACTAAATCATAACGAAGTTTATTAGGATTGACGGTAATAACAGTATCCGGGATACAACCACTGGGGGTAGTTGTTAATCGAACAGAAAACGTTTGAACATTAGATCGCTTAGCAATAATGATCGTTTTATTGCTATTTTCATACCCTAAAATTTGGCTTCCATTTCCTACCCCCCAAAACGACACGTTGTCATTGGGGCCTATTGACAAGGATATTTTTTGCGCACATTGACTTGAATCTTCCGAAATCGTTACAGATTCGATTTTAGCTATCGGATTAACCCTTATCGTTTTAGTTTGGACACCTAATGTACATCCATAAACAGGATGTATTGCATAACAGGTATAGGTTATATCCGTCGGTACTGTTACAAATGCTCGGTCATTTGTAGTGTTTCCAATACAACTATCATTACAATCCGTCGGATAATCGGTCTTCCATCTAAATTCGGGTGGCGTTCTAAATTGGCTTCCTAAAGCAAACAGAACATAATTTTTACCTGAACAGGCTACCGGATTGGATGCAAATATCGTAAACGGCTTAGGTTCCTCATAATATATCGTAATTGTATCCAAGCGAAAACATCCATTCGCTAACTGTGAATAAAAGGTATAAGACGTCGTTTGCGTAGGATATACCAATATTTGAGCTCTATTGCAATTCGGCGCGCAAACACTATTTGGGAACCATCTGAAATTAATTCCATTAGTTGTAGCGGTAAGAACCACCGGTTGTCCGGGCGTGCAGATGCCATTATTTACGGCATCTGATGTTAATACGGTATTCGGCAATGGTAAAATCGTTATGGTTACCGTATCACTTGAACCGACACAGCCATTTGAATTACGGCCTGTAATCGCTCTGCGATAGACTCCGGGAGTTCCGAAGTATACTACACAATAACTTTGAAGTGTGTCACAAACGCCGCCTAAAACACTCCAATGATAGGAAGTACCCCCTGTTGCGTTAAATTGGACAGGTCCCGCACAAACAGTTAATGTTTTCGCATTATTGGCCAACAAGCGGATTCTATTTATTTGTAATGAAGGAACATAATACCATTTACGGATAATACATCCATTCGCATCCTGAACCACTACTTCATAATACCCTTTTGTTATACCTATCAAATTTCGGGTCAATCCTACTATTTGACCGCGAATACTATCAGCGGTTGTTACATACCAAACATAGCTATAAGGAGCGGTACCTCCGCTGACATTTATATGAATGCTTCCATCCGGACGACTATCACACGTTGAGGCGGTTAATGTGTCATTAATAGACATCATTTGAGAAGGGCTCGTTAACGTTACACAACCTACTTCATATATACAACCCTGATATTCTGCAGTTAAGCAATAACTACCTGCTCCTAATCCTGTTGGATTCTGTACTTGTGAGACCAAATCGTTAAAAAACTGCCTTCGCCAGGTATAATTTGTTCCGGCGGGTCCTGAGGCATATATTTTACCATCTAAAGTCTCTGCGCAAGAAGTGTTTTTAGTACTATCTATCTGAATGGTTGCCCCGACAGCTTCGGACACGACTATCCTATTCACAACCGGCTGAATACAAGCATGTTCGTCATAGATCGTAATCTCATACGTACCCGGTATTAGACCCGTTAAGTTTGTTGTTTGATTGGCGGTTATAATCGCATAAGGAGTATTCGTGTTTAAATTAACATACCGGATCGTTGCATTGGGATTTAATGGACGGGAAAAAACAACCGTTATAGTTCCATCATTAGCTTCTACACAATTTTCTCCGACGGCACTCAATGTATAGTCTAAGGCCGGATAAGCTTCCACGGTAAAACATTTTGTACCGGAACAACCCGTTATATTATGTGTTACAGTAACACAATATTCGCCGGGAAACAAATTTTCTATCAAAGGGATGGTCGATCCGGTAGACCAACGATAACTATAAATACTCGTTCCGGTATCTGTGGTTAATAGGATTCGTCCAAACGAATCGTAAGAGCATTCCGGAGAATTCTGTATCGTACCCGTTACAACAACTGAACTGCTTCCTTGATCCAAAATTTCACTGACTATCGTTACCGTACAACCTCTGTTATCTGTTATATTTATTGTATAAACACCCCGGTTTAAATTCGGTATCGTATAGCTATTGGTCAGCACATTTGCATTTTGATGTACTATTTGAAAAAATCCTGTTACAACATAATTATAGGGAGGAATTGCTCCTGATAATGTTACATTGATAGATCCCTTTTGACCACAATTGTAATGTGTTACCATTACCGTAGGCTCGATTGGCGGTGCCAAAGCCGTTAATAAAACACAGGTTGAATCTTGGCAACCCTTGGAATCAGTTACCTTCATACAATAATTACCTGCGGATAAATTCGATAAATCTTTTTGATTCGAAAACACCGTCCCATTCTGTGTCCAAACTATTTCATAAGGACCCGTACCGCCCACTATATTCGTTGGGATACTACCTTCATTGCCGCATAGAGGATGTTGATAGATGCCTAGGTTTATTTTTAGTTGATTGGGTTCTGTCAAAGTTGTCGTTAATTCTTTTTTACAACCTGTTACATTATCCGTTACAGTCACTGAATAAATTCCGGGGGAGAGATTATTTCGAACCGAATTATTATTACCGTCTTGCCAAACATAGGAATAATTCCCGGAGCCCAAACCGGGTATTACTTGAATATTCCCATCATTTTTGCCGAAACAGGAAATATGAGTAGTAACAATATTTACTGTTAATGCATTAATTGGAACTAGTACTGTAACCGAATCAATACTTGAACAAATACCTGAAGTATCAGATATTATTACTGTATATGTTGTTGTTTGTGTTGGAGTAACGCAAATAACAGATCCAGTACAATTCCCATCTAAACAAGGTATCCAGCTAAATTCAACTGGAATATTATTAGGATTACTAAAGTTAGCAACTAAGTTTAAGCAACTCGTATTGGTACCACAACTAGTAAATATAGGAGCATCCGGACTAATAC
>JBHEKU010000180.1:0-8445 GCA_041859205.1 Ignavibacteria bacterium
AATCAGCAAACAAAAAAATAAATTAATCACTCCGGCAGTTTATGCCTCAGTTGCAAAGTCACCTTTTGAAAGAAGGGTTGAAGAAATTTATCCGCTTTATCAGGAGACTCTGCAAAAAAATAATGCAATGGATTTTGATGACTTGCTTATGAAGCCAATTGAACTCTTTATGAAAAATCCGGATGTGCTTGAAAAATATCAGGAGCGTTTTAAATTTATTTTAGTAGATGAGTATCAGGATACAAACCGCGCACAGTATATGATTGTAAAAATGCTTGCGCAAAAATATCAGAACATCACAATCGTCGGCGATGATGCGCAGTCAATTTATAAATGGCGCGGCGCAGAGATACAGAATATTTTTGACTTCGAAGAAGATTTTACAGAGAATAATGTTTTCAAGCTCGAGCAGAACTACCGCTCAACAAAAAAAATTCTTGCGCTTGCAGATGATGTTATAAAAAGAAATAAGAAGCAGTTCAAGAAAGATATCTGGACGGATAACTTCGACGGCGAACATATCACTCTGCTTGAAACAATGTCAGATAAAGATGAAGCATACAAAATAACGCGTTACATCACTGAAGAAATTTATAAACAAAAATATAATTTTAAGGATTTTGTAATTTTATATCGTACCAATGCACAGTCAAGAATAATTGAAGATAGTCTGCGGCAGAATGGACTTCCATATCTGATTGTAGGCGGTATACGATTTTATCAAAGAAAAGAAATCAAAGATATAATTGCTAACTTAAGAATTGTTGTAAACCCCAACGACAATGAATCTCTGCTGAGGGTACTTGCAAATAAAGAAGGCGTCGGCAAAACTTCTATAGATAAGCTCACAAGAATTGCAGAGATAGAAGGCAAGCAGTTAATGGATGTTCTGAAAAATGTTGAGGATTATCCTGAGTTCGGAGGTAAGACAAAAAATTTGCTGCTGGAAGTTTCGAAGTTCTCCGCAAAGTATAAATATCTCAGCGAGGAAATGTCACTAACTGAATTATCGAAAAGCATAATTGATGAAACGGGATTGATGTATAAATTAAGATTAGAGAATACTATTGAATCAGAAGAAAGATTGAACAACTTACAGGAATTGATTTCTGCTATTGCACAATATGATGACAATAACGAAGGCGCAACACTGGAAGGATTTTTACAGGAAGTTTCGCTAGTTGCCGATATTGATTCGCTCGATAATCAGAAGAACGCCGTTACTCTTATGACAATTCACGCAGCAAAGGGACTTGAGTATCCTGTGGTGTTTATCACGGGACTTGAAGAAGGACTTTTTCCATCTATGAATTCAATCTCGAATCTTGAAGACCTTGAAGAGGAAAGAAGATTATTTTATGTAGCCGTTACCCGCGCGAAAACAAAGCTGTATCTTTCATTTGCAAATATGCGGTACCGCTTCGGCACTCCGCAGTATCAGATGAAGTCAAAGTTTATAAAAGAAATTTCCGAAGATATTTATAATGAGCATATAAAGTATGAAGGAGTAAAAATTCCTCAGGCGAAAAAAAGTTCATCATCATCAAGCTTCCGCAGGGATAACCCTGCTATCAAATACGATGTTGCAAAAAGCACCTATAAAAAAGAAGAGTACTATGCGCAGACAACGGACGATGCATTTTCAGATATTAAAAAAGGTGTAGTTGTAAATCATACAACGTTCGGCAAAGGCACTGTACTTGAAGTCGTAGGCAAAGGTATGGATAAAAAAGCAGAAATTTATTTTGACGATATAGGATTAAAGAAGATTGTGCTTAAGTATGCAAAGATGACGGTTTATTCCAATGAGTAATTAACAATTAGCAATTAACAGCTTATATAGTTTTGTTAATTATTGTTGGTTAAATTTTATATTTTCTATTTTATTTCTTTTAATTCATGATTCCATAAATCTGTTAATTGTTAATTACTAATTGTTAATTGAAAGAATCTGTTAATTGTTAATTACTAATTGTTAATTGAAAAAAATGAATTGGTTGCTAAAAAGTGAACCCGACGTTTACAGTTGGGACGACCTCGTAAAGGATAAAAAAGCGGTATGGGACGGCATAAACAACAACGCCGCGCTGAAGTATATGCGCTCCATGGAAAAAGGCGAGCTTTGCCTTATTTATCATACTGGAGAGGAACGGCAGGCAGTCGGTATTGCAGAGATAACTTCACTTGCATACAAGGACCCGAAGCTGGATGAAGACAGGAGGCTTGTATTCGATATAAAGCCGAAGAAGAAATTAAAAAATCCCGTTACCATTGCCGATATAAAAGCCGACCCGTTCTTCAACGACTGGCTCTTTGTAAAAATCGGACGCCTTTCCGTCGTACCGGTTACAGATGAGCAGTGGGAGAAGTTGATAAAGATGGCTGGAATGTAGAATTATTAATTCAAAATGTAGAATGACCTGACAGGTTTTAATAGTGTTATAAGTCCCGACTTGGCGGGATCAAGTCGAGAAACATCCTCGTTACGATGCTCCAGCATCATAACGGATAACATACGAAAGTTACACACCGCCGTTGTTGGTCTCCTGACCAACAACCACACAAATTCGTAAAGATGCATTACATGCCATTCTCCAAAATTTATATAACAAACAATTATTAGAATCATCTGTCAACACCAATCTTTCACTATTTACCTATTAGTACTATTAGGCACCATCTTCTTTCATTCCAAAAATATTCTGATTAGATTATATAAGATGTTTAGAGGCAAGCAGTTTGTTAACAAACCTGTGCATATGAGGGTCAAGCTTCGTCTTCTCTGTTTCTAAAATCTCACTGAAGCCCAACCATTTGTAGCCAATGAATTCGCTTTTATCATAGGAGATTTCTTCCTCTGAATTTCCGTTCAGCAAATACCAGAGACTTACGTCAGTATGCCCGGCACCTATATTTATTGTAACAGTTTGTGTGATGAAGAAAGGGGTTTCAGAAATAAAATCTGCGGAGAGATTAAGTTCTTCTATTATTTCACGCTCGACTGTGGTTTTGGGATGCTCGGTAGGTTCAACATGTCCGCCGGATGGAAGCCAAAGTCCGGCATTGATATGGTCCATTAAAAGAATTTTCTTTTTCCCGATATCAATGACAACAAAATAAGAAACAAGATGCTTTGGAGGTACGTCAGGTTTTTGAATGCGGAATATTTCTTCGCCCGATTCAATCCAGCTTATCGTATCATTTATATTTTCTTCTTCAAGTTTGTCAATCGGTTTGATTGAAGAAATGATCTGAAGGATTGTTTCTCGCATATATTAAAATAAATAAAATGTGACAATAATGCGACTATACAATTTTTAAATGGCAAAAAAGTTAAAAAGATAAATGTGACTTTTTTGCAACTATCTGTGACATCATAAAAATCATAAACATCTGTGATCCAAAATGCGACAATAATGTGACACTGTAACAAAGTTTGAAATTTTTATTTTGCAGAAATCCATCAAAAACCCGTCACTGACGAAAAAAAATTTAACTGACATTGAAAAAACAACAACAGAGAATTCAAAATGTGGAAAAGATGAATGCGGTAGATAGAAAATGTGACAATAATGTTACTATCTGTGACATCATAAAAAATCATATTAATCTGTGTTCCAAAATGCGACAATAATGTGACTATAAAAAAAAGACCTGTCGGGATTAAAAACCTGACAGGTCTAAATAAAATGTTATTCGCCAAGGCGAATTACCCTGACAACTAGCAACTGATAACTGGCAACTAATCAGGCTTCCGTCATTTCCTTCTTCTTAAATCTCTCAGGAATTATAATCTCAACTTCCCTCTGAGGTTTCGGGAATAAAGGAGATGT
This sequence comes from Ignavibacteria bacterium, assembly GCA_041859205.1. GTDB lineage: Bacteria > Bacteroidota > Ignavibacteria > Tepidaquicellales > Tepidaquicellaceae > JAFDZO01. The sequence goes on from JBHEKU010000180.1 coordinate 3,834, forward strand.
TTCGCCGGAAAGCTTCGATAATTTTTTATCAAGCTCAAGCTGTCTGCGGATTTTCATTTCGTATTCTTTCAGCTTCTCTTCTATCGTCATAACTTTGCTCTTATTCGTTACCATATCTTCACGGTAGCGTTTTAAAAAGTAGCTGATAGTTTCGATTCTGATTTTTATAGCGCCAGTCGGCTTGTTCTCATCGATGTCTTTGAATGAGAAATAAGGCGTGCCGGATGACTCAACGATTTCCTGAACAACGGTGTAAATCGGAGCATCATGTCCGCACTTGAAAGATGAAAGCTCAAGCGCAACTAAGTTAGGATGTCTTGCAGTGTACTTAGCAGCCCAAACTTTGCGGGAAGTATTTTCAGAGTAAGAATTTTTCCAGACGTCATCGATATCCATAGGAGAACGGAGCAGTCCCGAGCGGACATCATCGCCGAAAAGTTTGTCGAGAGTTTCATCATCAGTCGGCAATGCATCCTGAAAAAATACGGGATAGCCGAGCTTCTGAAACTCTTCAAGTATTTCGTGGTTGATTCCCGGATCATTATGATAAGGTCTGCCTAGTAAAACGATACCGACCCGGTTTTCTTCTTCAAGCTGGGTAAGAACTTCTTTTGATTTTGTTTTTAAGTCTTCGTAGAATTTATAGAACGCTTTGAATCCTTCTTTAACAGCTCTGCGGTTCTCTTCTTCGGAAAGTCCTAGTCTGTCTTTAAATTCACCGTACAACTGTCTCGCAGTAAGCTGCTCGCTGTTCAGCTGAATAAAAGGACATAAATATTCTAAGCCTGATTCTTTAAATAAATCACCTTCCTTAGTGAAGGCAGCTTTTGCTGCTTCGATAGTAGCAGTGATAGTCGGGCATGCAGTATGAGCCTGGGCATATTCTAAATCAGAAGGCATTGTATCTACAATCGGTGCAAATATGAAATCTAATTTTTTCTTTTTATGCTGAACATAAACAAGATTATGAATATGCGGAATAGCAACCTTAGATGGGAAACACGGGTCAATACTTCCGCGTTTCGCTCCGGCTTTATACATTTCTTCAGAGGTAAATTCGCTGAATACAAAATTACCGGGCTTGATTCCTAAAGCTTCAAAGTATGCAGTGAAGAAAGGGGTATGCGAATACATGTTCAATAACCTCGGAATACCTATGACAATTTTTTCGCGCTTGGCAATCTGCTCTACACGTTTAGCAATTTCTTCTTCTGAAGATTTATTCTTTAATAACTTTTTAAACGGAGATTTATAAACCTGATTACGTACATCGTCAGCAGTGTCTTTAACAACCGGAGGTTTGAAAGTCATCCATACTTTCGAAGCAGCTTCATCTACAATATTCGGATTTGCTTTTTTGATTGTATCGAGTCCCGATTTGATTCCCTTCATATCGGCGATGTCTTCAACAGTTCCTTTTTCACATGTAGCAATGATGAGACGTTGAATTCCCTCTTCCATTGGTACTTTGGATTTCGGGTTAACGATTTTTTCAGGTTGAATAATATTCAGCTCAACAAATTTTTTCTTTTCTTCTTCGAAAACTTCGGGTGCAATGTTATCTGTCTTAACATCGATAAATGTTCTGAGACATTTATTCTTGCAGAAGTAACAGCGCGTATCTTCGGAGCGTGTTGTTTTATATAAAATCTGTGATACTTTTTCTAAACCAATGAACTCTGTTCTGTTCCCATTATGATATAAACGCGCAGCTTCAATACCGCAGCCAATAGCGCCGGCTTCACCGGTATGTTTGTGAACATAAATATTTGGAGTTATACCAGAGCCTTTAAATCTTTCTTCTATAAAATCAACCTGCGATTTCACAGCAGCAAGATTATGCTGTGTGCCGCCTTGAAGAACAAATGTAGAGCCGAGCTTTGCGAGATTTGGAATCTGCGAAACATAGAGCCATATATTTTTTGGAAGAACGTTTGCAAGTCCTGCCATAATTTCTTCGGCTTTCCATCCCTGTCTCTGGAAGTCAACTATATCGGACTGCATAAACACTGCGCAGCCGTAACCGAAAGTCGGGAATGTTGTTGCAGAGAAAGCAACGTTTGCAAATTCTTCTACTTCATATCCAAAGCCCTGAGCAGTAGACTGAAGAAAATATCCGTTGCCGGCAGAGCACTGTGTGTTCAATTTAAAATCAACTACACGTCCCTGATTAAGAATAATAATTTTAATATCCTGTCCGCCTACATCGCAAATCACATCTGTCTCAGGATAAAAATGCAAACCTGCCTGAGTATGCGCAACAGTTTCAACCAATGCAACATCAGCATGAAGAACTTCTTTCAATATATCTTTCGCGTAACCGGTAGTACCTACGCCAAGAATTTCAAGGGAAGCGCCCTGCGCTTCAACTTGTTGCTGAAGCGAACCGAGTATATCAATACAATCTTCGATAGGATTTCCTTTGGAAAGCTGATAAGCTTTTACCATCACTTGTTTATCAAGCGAGACCAAAGCAGCTTTTGTAGAAGTAGAGCCACCGTCGATTCCTATAAAACCCTGTACAACTTCACCGGGCTTAAATGTCCACGGAGTAAATTTTTCAACAGCATAACGCTCTCTAAAATCTTTAAGCTCTTCGGGGGATTTCGAAAGTCCGGTAACATTACCAACAGTGTTCAGTTTCTTTTCAGCTTCGCGGCCGAATTGAATATAGTGTTCAAGTCCTTTGTATCCTTTGTAAGTTCCAATGTTTGGTTCTTCATCTTTACCGAATTCAACTGCACCAATACATGCAAAGTATTGAGCATTTTCAGGAACACGAATGAGTTCTTCAATTGGTTTATCCGGCACAACAATTTTTCGCTCTTCCCAGATTTTAGGAATGTTAGAGCGCCAGCAATCAATCATTCCTTTAATGAATGTATTGGGTCCGCCGAGCAGAAGCACTTCCGGCTTCAATGTATGCCCGCGTGTAAGCACGGAAATATTTTGTTGTATAATGGATTCGAAAAGAGAGGCCATAAGTTCATCAGGTGGCACACCGGATTTTTGCAGACCGTTAATATCAGTCTCGGCAAATACTCCGCACTTGCCTGCTACAGGATGAAGGCGAAGTCCTTCGTATCCCATATTGCAAAGCTCGGCCGTAGGAATTTTCAGCTTGGCATTAATTTTATCTATAACTGCGCCAGTACCACCTGCGCATTTATCGTTCATCGAAGGGATTTTTTTCTTCTTCCCTGTTTCAGCATCTTCTTTGAAGATGATAATTTTAGCATCCTGTCCGCCAAGTTCTATGACTGATAAAGTATTCGGATATAATTTTTCTACGGCAAGAGAAACTGCATTCACTTCCTGTACAAACTTTGCACCGATATGTTTGCCTATGTTAGAACCGCCGGAACCTGTGATAAAAATACGAACGTCGGAAGGGTCGGAAATTTTACAATCCTCTTCCATTTTTTTGAGAAGCTCGAGTGATTTTTCCGGCTGCTTAGTATCGTGCCTTTGATAATCAGACCAGATAATTTTATCTGTTGCAGCATCAATAACGATTCCTTTTACAGTAGTAGAACCAACGTCAAAACCGATATAAAATTTAGGCATTAGAATTCAAATAAAATTTTAAAAATTACAAAGTGCTTTCAACTGTATCAATTTTAACTGTTGTTTTTATTCCTTCGGCTTTCATAATCTCAGATACATCAAGAATGAAGTTTGCGCCTATTCCTGCGATACCAAGTCTGTGCGAAACTTTGAAGAACGGTTTTTGCAAATCATCTCTTGTTTCAACAAATGCTTTAATTTCTTCGAGTGAGTATCCTGTTTTTTGCAGGCAGTCATTGTATTCTAACTTTGCTTTTGCTTTTGCTTCACCAAGTGCCATCTGTACTCTTGAGTGAGCGTTAACATCGCCTTCACCTGAAGTTTCTATAGGAAGGAAAATCATATCTTTGTAAACAGAGGTTACAACTGACTGCACCCCGTCAGATTGTGTTGAAGGCATACAGCCGAAAGGCTTCAATGAAAGCACCATGTGGCAAAGATGATTTATCGTGTAATAAATACTCTTGCCGACTTCAAGATGGCCTTCGCCGCCTTCTACTCTTGTATTGTAAAATTTATGAGCAAGATTTTTTAATATATTCATATCAACGATTTCATGCGGCATATTATCAAATGCTTTTCTTACACGATTGTATTCTCTTGTAAATATTTTTTCAGCTAAGCCAAGCACAAACATGTTCTGCTTGAATTTCTTTTTCAACATGAACTTTTCTTTCATAGATAAATTATCGTTCAGGTCTTTTGCAAGGTCAAGTCCTTTTTCATCTTTGTTGACTTCCTTTGCCTGGTGTAGCATGTATAAAATCCATGTGGCAATCGGTTCGACTAAAAGCTGTGCTCCTTCTCTCTCGAGGAAAGGAAACATATTAAAGTTACCATCGCCTTCAGTTGTCTGCGCCCAGAATTCACCGGTGATTTTCACAATCGGTTTCATTCTAGTTCTGTCAACTTTTATTGCATTAAATTTTTCTCTTATTTCGTAAATAGTTTCTAAATAGTAATCACCGAGCATCTGATCAATAAATTTTGAAACATAATCCGATGAAGGAAGCATCGATAAAAGTTTTCCTAACTTTGTATTGAA
>JBHEKU010000208.1:0-2691 GCA_041859205.1 Ignavibacteria bacterium
TTTTCTTCTCTATTTCCCTTTTTATCATTTATCTCAACAGTCTTCTTAAACGCTTTCAGGAAATGCCGGCAATTCGTTCCTCGTTTCTCCTTATCACCCTCATTCACCTCGGTATCCCTGCTCCACCACTCGTCATAATGAATATCGTAACTTTTGTGGTTGATGTATTCAACCGGTCTTTTCCGGAGATATGCGGCAGAGGCATCCATTTCCACCAGGCCCAGCGAATAAGATCGTATTTTGTTTTCTTTAGATAGGATATCATCATTCAGTTTACTGTTCTGGTTAAAAACCAAAGCATCTATTTTTGAAGCAAACCTATCCAGGTCCCTTTTCTTCATCTTATTCCAATATTCATCTTTTTCTTCCTTTGTTAATTCTCTTTTATCACCTTCATCATCGACTACCGGTATATTATCATAAACTTCTACGGCAATAAATTCAGTGAGTACATTTTTAATTTCGTCCCGGTTAACTGCATGTTTGTGCTCCTCTGATTCTTCAATATCATCAATAAAATTTACAGTAAAAACAAATACCGGGTCATCACCCAATATTTCTTTGTTGCTGTGTTTGGCGGTATTGCGGATAATATTCTCCAGGATATTGTAAAACGCCTGGGTACCGAGAATGTCGTTTGGGATAGCTACCAGCAGATCATTGAGAATATTCCCTTTTTCATCTTTTTCAAAGTCTTTACCGTTTCGTTTAAATTCAATTTTGAATTTAAAGTTATCAAGGCCTGATATGTGCTCCAGCAGCAGCCTTACTTTGTCAAACTCTGTAAATAATTCTCCATAAACATATTTATTGGTTTGCATCAACGGCGTACCGAAGGAAATATCCGCCAGGTAATCCATGCGGCATTTTACGTAGTTGTTGAAGATGGCCAGTTGGTTAAAAGGCTTATGGTTTTCTACATTGCTATTCTCAAAATCTGTTTCAGGCTTATATGAATTGAGGCAATTTGCATAGGAGCAGAATTTTTCAAGGAACGCTGGGTTTGTAAGCTTGTTCATTACATGCGCCCCGATGTTGTGGCTGGTATTACGGGCCATTACCTGGGAGATGGCGGCACGGGTGGCTTGATTGATAGATTCTTTTTGCAACAAGTCTACCAGAGTTGCTTCAAATTTTGCCTCAATTAATCTGTATACAGTTTCCCAACTAATCTCAGTAAAGAACTCGATATCTGAACGAATTAAATTTATGTTGTCACATTTTTTTCTCCAAAAAGCCAAATGCGAAATTCCCTTAATACCATCAAATTCTTCATTTCTAAAAAGATATATGACTTCAATACACTCCTTTTGACTATCAAAGACTCTATTTGAAACACGATTAAATTTTATTTTTGCAATATCTGTTTCGTAAAAATTCGGCTCATAAAATATTCCTGTGTGAAGTAATGGAAGGTACAGTTCTACAAGATGATCTTTCCTATTAAGTTTGGGATGTAAGCGGTAGTCGTACTGAAATTCAAATTCATTTAACTTCTGATATTTAAAATAAAGCCACCTTTCACTATGATGTATTTCATCTTCCTTATTAGTCGCTATTAAATCGCCTATTTTTTCATGATTGTTAAAAATTAATTCAAGTCGGTAATCGTATGTTTGATAATATTCTTTGTAAGGAACGTCTATTAAATACTCTTCTTTCCCCAGTATATCACCATGAAAGGAAACCAAACCGATTTTAAAGCCTGATAACTTATAAAGAATATGGCTGTTATTTAATGTGGTTGGGTAATTTGTAATAAAATCATAGTAATCGCTATTTAATAATTTGTAATGCCTTAAAAAATCCCTGTTCTCGACTTTAAAGAAATTGTATCTCTTTTCATCATTGGTAAGACCTTGTTTAACTTCGGGAACCTGTAGAAAAAGATCAAACAATATGTTTCCTAATAACTTACCATAATACTTGTATGCAGAAATATCGCCAAGAAAATTGTCTTTTTCATTTCCTGATGATAAAAACCCCTTATCATAGAGGTTTAGTATCGGAGACGTTTCAAGCACATATACATTCTCTATATTAATCTTATCACCAAACTTATTTTTAATTTTTTCTTTTCTGATATATTCAAGCTCTCTGTATGTTAGTTTCGGATTAAAGGAGTATAAGGCAACCTGTTTTATGCCTTCTAAAATTAAACTATTAACAAGCTTTTTATTTTCATACAATGAAAGTGCATCTGTATTATTTCTGTGTCTAACTTCATACATCTTTCCATTTAAGATTTTAAAGTTAGAATGTCCTTTATCAGTCCAAAATATATTGATTTTCTTATCCTTTATAATTTTAATGATATTTCTTTGATTCCAAGTAGGCGTTTCTAAAGGATTATAATTATAGATAGTTAAGTGTACTTGATTGCCAAATACAAATGTTTCGTCATTTCCCTTAATGTTTGAATAATTTGTTATCAAGTCCTCGTAATCGCTGTAGTAGAAAGCAAATAACTTATTCAATTGCGTTGACCTACCCTCTTCAGATATATTTAGCCGTTCGCAAAATTTGTTAATTAATACACAACAACATTCCCTTGTTGGAAATGGATTGTCATCAATAATTAATATCCTATGCGTTGGTTTTGACACTGCTGGTGCTATTATTTTTGTTTAATCCGATGAAAGTACCCTTCGTTGTAATATGAATCACTATACTTATAGCAGCTAATAACAT
>JBHEKU010000314.1:0-2854 GCA_041859205.1 Ignavibacteria bacterium
TGATATTAATAACAAAACAACTGAGTTATTCTATGATGATTTAAACGGCGGATATTTTGACGTTAGAGAAAGTGAAACAGACATCGTTCTTAAAACAAAAGATACTTATGACGGCGCCGAGCCCGGAGCGAATTCAATTCAATTACAAAACATACTTCGCTTATCGATAATGACTGATGATGCAGAATTATGGGATATGGCAGAGAAGAGTCTTAAATTATTTTCTGCTGATTTCAACAGAATGCCGTTCACATCGCCGCAAATGCTTTGCGCTTTGAATCTATTTTTAAATCCCGTTAAAGAAATTATTTTCACAGGAGATTTTAAAGATGAGAAAACGATTGCGTTGCTGGAAGAGGTAAATAAAAAATATAATCCAAACAAAGTTATTATACATGCAACGGAAAAACTTTTTGAATCTGCGCCGTATATAACAGATATAATATCCGATTTTAAGACACCGAAAGTTTACATTTGCGAAAACTATAAATGTAATCTGCCCGTTGATAACGCTGAAGATTTAAAACCATTACTATAAAATTTTAATACATTATTTTATATAATTCATTTTAAGGAGTGAACAAATGATATTTGACATAGACCTAATAAGAAAAGTCTACACTGAATTTAAAAACAAAGTTGATGAAACTAAAAAGATTCTTGGAAGACCGCTGACTTACGCTGAAAAAATTCTTTACACACACTTATTTAATTCTGTTGACAAAGAATTCAAACGTGGAAAAGACTTCGTTGATTTCAAACCGGACAGAGTTGCAATGCAGGATGCTACGGCGCAGATGGCATTATTACAATTTATGTCTGCAGGTATTCCGACAGTTGCAGTGCCTTCTACCGTTCACTGTGACCACTTGATACAGGCAGAGGTCGGAAGCAAAAATGATTTGCTAAGAGCATACGATGAAAACAAAGAAGTATATGATTTCCTTGCAAGCGTATCAAATAAATACGGTCTTGGTTTCTGGAAACCCGGCGCAGGAATTATCCATCAGGTCGTTCTTGAAAACTATGCATTCCCCGGCGGAATGATGATTGGTACTGATTCACATACTCCTAATGCAGGCGGGCTCGGAATGATTGCTATCGGAGTAGGCGGCGCAGATGCTGTTGATGTAATGTCAGGCATGGCATGGGAATTAAAATTCCCGAAATTCATTGGTGTAAATCTTACAGGCAAATTAAGCGGATGGACATCACCAAAAGATGTTATCTTAAAACTTGCAGGTATCTTAACTGTTAAAGGCGGCACAGGCGCAATCATAGAATATTACGGTGAAGGCACAGAATCAATTTCATGCACAGGCAAAGGAACAATATGTAACATGGGTGCGGAAATAGGTGCAACAACTTCCCTATTCCCATACGATAATAAAATGGCTGAGTATTTAAAAGCTACTGAACGCGAAGAAGTTGCAAAGCTTGCGAATGAAATAAAAGATTATTTAAAAGCAGATGCAGGAAGCGACCAGTATTATGATCAGGTTATTCATATAGATTTATCAGAGCTTGAACCTCATGTAAACGGACCATTTACTCCTGACCTTGCATGGCCAATTTCAAAATTCAAAGATGCTGTAATAGAAAATAAGTATCCCGAAGAATTAAAAGTTGCTTTAATAGGAAGCTGTACAAATTCTTCCTATGAAGATATGGAGCGCTCTGCATCAGTTGCGAGGCAGGCTTTGGAGATTGGAGTAAAAGCAAAATCAGAATTTACAATTACTCCGGGCTCCGAACAAATAAGAGCAACAATTGAACGAGACGGGCAGTTAGAAACGTTTGAGAAAGTCGGCGGCATGGTTTTAGCAAATGCTTGCGGACCGTGTATCGGGCAATGGAAAAGACACGATGTAAAAGAAGGCGAAAAAAACTCAATCATAACTTCTTACAACAGAAATTTCTCCAAGAGAAATGACGGTAATACTGCAACACATGCATTTGTTGCATCACCGGAAATAGTAACAGCATTTGCTTTAGCAGGAAACTTAACTTTTAATCCTCTTACAGATACTATTAAAAATGATAAAGGCGAAGATGTAAAATTAAAAACTCCTACAGGTAATGAACTTCCTGAGCATGGTTATTTAAAAGGAGAAGATGGTTACGTTGCTCCGGCATTTGACGGCGCTATAGTTGATGTATTAATTGACCCTGCAAGCACGAGACTTCAGAAGCTTGAGCCTTTCGCTGCTCCGGATTTAGATAAAGATTTTGAAGAACTTCCGGTATTGATAAAAGTAAAAGGAAAATGTACAACTGACCATATTTCAATGGCAGGACCGTGGTTAAAATACAGAGGGCATCTTGATAATATTTCAAACAATATGTTCATCGGAGCAATTAACTTTTTTAATGATAAAGCGAATCACGTAAAAAATCAGTTAACAAAAGCTTACGAAGAAGTACCGAAAGTTGCAAGAGATTATAAAGCGAACGGCTTAGGCTGGGTTACTATAGGTGAAGAAAATTACGGTGAAGGTTCTTCGAGAGAGCATGCTGCTATGGAGCCGAGATTTCTTGGCGGCCGCGCAATCATAGTAAAATCTTTTGCAAGAATTCACGAAACAAATTTAAAGAAACAGGGAATGCTTCCTTTAACATTTGCAGACCCTACGGACTACGATAAAATTCTTGAAGACGACAGAATTTCGCTGAATGTAAGAGACCTTATTCCAGGAGAAAGAGTCACTATGAGAGTCATTCATGCAGACCCTAACGCAGATGTGGATGTAATAATGCTGAACCATACTTTCAATGAACAGCAAATAAAATGGTTCCTTGCAGGAAGTGCATTGAACCTAATGGCTAAGAAAGAAAATACTGTATTCTAAAATTC
>JBHEKU010000135.1:0-12872 GCA_041859205.1 Ignavibacteria bacterium
TATTCCGGGCACAAAAGTTCTAAAGCTTTCCTCTATTTATGAAACCGAGCCATGGGGATTTTCAGAGCAGGAAGAATATTTAAATGCAGTTATTGAAATCGAAACTGGACAGGCTTACGAAAAATTACTGAAGGAAGTAAAAGGAATCGAGATAATATTAGGCAGAGATAAAACCGATAAGTGGAAGTCAAGAAAAATTGATATAGATATTTTATTCTATGGAGATTTAGTTTATGAAGACGAAAACCTTCATATACCTCACAAACATATCGAAGACAGAAATTTTGTTTTAGTGCCGCTGAATGAAATTGAACCTGATTTTGTTCATCCTGTCACAAAGAAAAAGATTTCAGAGATTTTACAAAATTCAAAAGATAAATTGAAAGCAGGTTTTCATTCTAAATTTGAGCAATAAAGTTAAATACATAGCAATAGAAGGCGTTATCGGCGCAGGAAAAACCACTCTTTCAAAAAAACTAAGCGAATCATTAAACGCACAGCTTATACTGGAAGATTTTGATGAGAATCCTTTCTTAGAAAGATTTTACGAGAACCCCAAAGCTTACGCGTTTCACACACAGATTTATTTTCTGCTCAGCCGCTTTAAGCAGCTGCAGAAATTAAAACAGCCGGAATTATTCCACGAATATATTGTTGCAGATTATATATTCGAAAAGGATAAGATATTTGCTTACCTGAATCTGCACGACGATGAACTGAAACTTTACGAAACGATTACAAGTAATATTGAAAAAGCCGTTGTTGCGCCGGATATAATAATTTATCTGCAATCGACAACTGACAGACTTATGAATAACATTATGTACAGGAACAGAAGCTACGAACAGAATATGTCTGAGCAATACATAAACGATTTAAATGAAGCATACAATTATTTTTTCTTCAGATACAGAGCAACTAAAGTTATGATTGTAGATACAAACGAAGTGGATTTTTTAAATAATGAACAGGACTATCAGAATCTTTTAGCAGAGATTTTAAAAAGCGACCATCCTTCTTTATCTTATTTCAATCCTGCTTCCAAAAGAATAGCAAAATGAGGATTATAGAATGATAAGGTTTATAGCGATAATTATTATTGTAATTTTTTTATTCTATGGTATAAAATTTATAGGACGTGTTTTTTTAAGAAGTCTTGCAAGAAAAGTTAATACTCCCCCTGAGAGGCCGCAGCCTAAACCAAGAAGTAATCTTGATAAGTCTAAGGCGATAGATGCACAATTTGAAGAAATTAAATAATTCGATTGGCACTGAAATTACTCAAATCAATTTCTAAAACCAGAAACGTAAGTTCCGGGAAAATTTCACCCGATAAGGTGAAAAGCATTTTGATTGTCCGCCAGCATAACCAGCTTGGAGATATGCTCTGCTCTCTTCCGATGTTTGCATCAATAAAAAAAGAATTTTTTAATGTTGAGATAACTCTCGTGGCTTCTCCTGATAACTATGAAATTTTAAACTCCCCTTCCAATAAATATCTCGACCATATAATTCTTTATAAAAAAGATTCACCGAAAAGTTTACTTAATTTTTATTCAAAGCTTAAGAAAAGGAAATACGATATAGGTATCGTTCCCAGCACAGTTTCTTTTTCAAAAACATCGCATCTTATAAATCATTTATCCGGCGCGAAGATAAGAGTTGGAGTATCACAAATTGTTACTAAAGACGGTTTGTTAATAAACGAAAGCGAATTTCTTCTTGATATAAAAAAAGAATTCAGCTGGGATAAAGATAAAGTTCATCAATGGGACAGGACTTTAGCTATCGGTAAAGAAATCGGATGTTCATTAAGTAAAGAAGAAATTCAGAAAGTTGAATTAAATTTAAGCAAAAGTGAAATTGCCTTTGCAGATAAATTTTATTCAACTTATTTTCGTGAGAATGATATTGTAGTGGGACTTCACATCGGCGCCGGCAAACCCCCAAACAGATGGAGTGTTAAAAATTTCATCAAGCTTGCAAAGAAGTTAAGTGAAAATCCTAAAGTGAAGTTTCTTGTGACTATCGGACACATGGATGGTGAAGTAGCAGCTGATTTCAAAAAACAAGCAGTTGCTGAAAAGTTAAAAATTACTTTTCTCGAAAATGAAAAAATCAGAAACGTTGCAGCAGTTTTAAGCAAACTCGATTTATACATTACTAATGATACCGGCACTATGCATATGGCAGGATTTGTGAAGACGAAATTAATATCTCTCTTCGGTCCTACTCCCGGCTGGGAATGGTCACCTAAATTTGAGAATCAATTATACATTCAATCAAAATCAAATGACATCAACGATATTACTGTTGATGAAGTTTATAATACAGCGTTAAAATTATTAAACCCCCGAAAATAACTTGGAAACACTCGGCGCTATAGATATCGGCACAAACTCTTTTCACTTAGTTGTTGCAAAAATTCACAGCAACAAGAGCTTCACCGTGCTTACGAAAGATAAAGAAGTTGTAAGGCTTGGCAATGCATCAAATGATATGAACTACATCACTGAAGAAGCGATGCAGAGAGGTATTTCTGTTCTGAAAAGATTTAAGCTTGTATGCCAGTCATTTGAAGTTGAAAAAATAAGGGCAGTTGCAACAAGCGCTACCCGCGAAGCTTCCAATAAAGATGAATTTATCCGCAGGGTAAAGCATGATACGGGAATTGAAATTGAAGTTATCTCAGGGAATGAAGAAGCGCGTTTAATTTATCTCGGAGCTTTACAGGCTTTACCGATATACAATGAAAAAGTTTTAGTAATAGATATCGGCGGAGGAAGCACGGAGTTTCTCATAGGTAAAAGAGGAAATATAAAATATGCCAACAGCATAAAGCTCGGCGCTGTAAGAATGACTCAGAAATTTTTCCACGAGGATAAAATAAAGAGGAGTGCAATCGAAGATGCAAGATTATTTGTCAAAGGCGTTATAACTCAGGTTGTCCGTGAAATAAAGAATGAAGAATACGATTTAGTCATTGGTACTTCGGGCACAATATCCAATATCGGATTTATCATCCGCGCAGATAATAAATTCGAATTTGAAGATAATATCAGTATGAATAAATATTCATACGATAAGGCAGGAATGGAAACTGCTATAAAGAAAATTATTAAAGCCGAAAATCATAGTGAAAGACTAAAAATTCCGGGCATCGACCCTAAGCGGGCAGACATTATTACAGCGGGAGCAATTATTCTTGAACAGATTTTCGAAGAGCTTAAATTAAAAAAACTTACTATCTCCAGCTATGCTTTAAGAGAAGGAATTATCTTCGATACAATTTCAAATTTTGCAGGGGATGATTTATCCATTCACTTATCGAACGTAAGATATAAAAGCGTTGTCGGGCTTGGTGAGAAAATGAATTTTGATGCCAAACATGCAGAGCAAACACGAAGCATTGCCGTAAAAATTTTTGATTTCCTCGGAGAAAATTTTTCTCTCACAGAGAACGATGAAGAGTGCCTCGAAGCAGCTTGTTTACTCCACGATATCGGATATTATATATCACACTCACAGCATCATAAACATTCATATTACCTTGTAAGAAATTCAGAACTGCTCGGCTTCAATGAAAATGAAATTGAGCTCATTGCAAATGTAGCACGCTATCACAGAAAGTCACATCCTAAAATGAAGCATGAAAACTTTAATAAGCTTGATGTTGAAATTCAGGAGAAGATAAGGAAGCTTTCAGGAATTTTACGAATTGCCGATTCACTGGATAGAAGCCATAAATCGCTTGTGAACAATATTGCTATAAAGCTTGAAGACAAAGCTCTTGTTATCACAATCGGAACTAAAAACAACATAGAACCGACTCTTGAAATGTGGGGAGTGAACCTGCGAAAAGATTTATTCGAACAATCGTTCGGACTGGAACTAAAAATTGTGTTCCAGCCCGTTTAATTTCTAAATTAAGCTACTTTATAGCCGCGTAAAAACCTTTCCATCTTTGCTTTATTCTTCGATGCTTTTAAGAATGCAGCATTCATTTCCTTGAAAGATTTCTTTCTCGTATAAATCAGTTCATCTATAATCTCATAAGCATTATTATCCGATATATAATTACTGTAATAAGCCTGTACTAGTTCACTAGCAAGTTTTGCGCGGTTATCCATCACTTCAACTAACCGCTCCGATGGAGAATCTTTCGTTCCGTCAAAATAAATTATATTAAAATATCCTCCGACTCCCATATTAAATCTTGCAGCAGCATTCGTTGCTCTTATCAGCTGTATTATTCCCTCCACTCTGTCAATTTTATTTCTTCTTTCGTCAAGAGTTTTTACTCCGGAGTAAGCTGCAAAAATAATCTGCGATGCATCCGAGCCTGAACCGACTGTCTCAAAGATACTCGGAACTAAGTCACACGTCATATCTGTTTTCAGATTAAGCTTAAAAATTTTAAACTCCCCTGTTTCATCAAAGCCGCAGATGATAGCAGCATTAAGAAAAATTCCGTCAGCTTCTTCTGCATCTTTCCAGTTAATTAATCCAAAGACTTTATCCTTAACATCTTTCTGTGAAATTTCAATTTTTTTATCTTCTTCTTTATTGTAAAATCCCTGATTGAAATCTTTACTTTCAAAACTAAAGTAACCTTTTATGATATCGTTAACATGCCTGTGCTTCACCTTCATCATTTCTTCAAAGCCAATTTGAGCAATTTCATCTATCGATTTTAAATGTTCAATTCTTTCCTTAGTTTTATTTTTCAGCTCTTCATATTCCTTTGTTAATCTTGTCTTCATTCCTTTACGGATTTCATCGCCGATTGCAGTCGTACCCGTTCCTCCGTATAATACTTCAAGCTTTACATTTTTTCTAATTGCACTCGGAACGATTTGCTGGATTTTATCCGAGGACATCATTCTTCTTACATCTCCGATAGTTGTCTGCTCATCGCAGCACATTGCCCCTGTGTTTTTATCGAACTTGATTGCGTTTATAACTGTCATATTTTGTACCCCCTGAGATAAAGATTTAAGTCTTCTTTGTTTTTGCAGCCTGCATACATTTCTTTTTCAAGCTCGTCAATTTTAGGTTTTGATTTTGAAAAGAAAATTTTATCAATGAGATTGTAACACGTTTCTTTTTTTAAATACCCTTTATCATAAGCGGAAACAATTTCTTTTGTTATCTGCGCAGTATCTCCGGTGATTTCTGTTAATCTTTCTTTGTGGTTTTTTCCTTTACCGTTCAGGTAAAGTATATTATAGTAACCGCCAATCTCATTATTTTTTTCCAGAGAATAATTTGTTCCTCTTATTAATTCAACCAGACCAAAGACTTTATCAATGCCGTCTCTGCGTTCATTTAATGCCAGTGAATTTATAAGATTGGAGAAATATAACGAAGTGGATGTTGAACCTGCGCCGAGCGCATTATATAATCCTGTTGAAAGATAAAACTGAGTTGAGCCTCCGTAAAAATCAAACGAAGCGTAACCGTTAGTCACATCAGTTCCTACTACCATTCCCGAATTATCAAATATGTCTTTACATCCTGTCGCTCCGTCGTTAGTCATTATCTTCAATGCCTTACTTATAACTTTCTCTTCTTTTATCTCTATCTTCTTTTCATCCTGCATGTAAAAACCTCTTATCAGGTCTTCCCCAGTAAATCCGAAAAGACCATAGAGCTTTTTATCAACTTTATCTCTGCAGACTTCCTGAAAAGTTATGAAGGCAATGCGCGCAATTTCTTCAACGGAGTTAAATCCGTCCTTCGCATCGTTCGTTCTTTTGTAAACTTTAAACTTTTTTTCTATAGCCTGTTTAGTTTTTACAATAACTTCATTTGTAAAAGCTATAGCACCCGTACCGCCGTAGATTGCTTCAATTCCGAACTCATTACTGATTTCATCGGAGAGAAGTGACTGAAGAGAATCGGCTATCTGCGCCCTGCGCCGCCCTAGAATATAATATTCTTCGTCAGTGATTATTGCCCCCGAATAACCATTGAACTTTAAGGAATTGACTAATCCCATTTATGTATGTTTAATTTTTATTTTGTTTTTCTAATTTTTTTATAATTTATTTTTCTCTTCTCATTAAAAGCGGAAATACCTTCTTTCACTTCTGAAGAATGATTATGAATTGATAGCCAGTCTCTTGCATGACCGATTGTCGTATGCCATGAAACATCTCTCCAGTAATTCAACTGCTGCTTCGCATAACGCAGACACTCAGGCAATTTATTGAAAAGTTTTTCAGCCATTACATCAACTGCAGCATCAAGCTCAGCATAAGGAACAACCTGGTTTACAAGTCCCCAGTCAAGCGCTTTCATTGCAGGAATTTCTTCACATAAGAATAAAATCTCGCGTGCTCTTCTGTCGCCGACAAGCAGAGGCAAAAATTGTGTAGCGCCGGCAGCAGCAACGCTTCCGCGCGCAGCACCGACTTGTCTAATTATAATATGGTCAGCAGCAATTGCAAGGTCGCAGCTCATGTTAAGCTCGTTGCCGCCGCCAACAACCATACCGTTTAATCGAGCTATTGTCGGCTTGCCTAAGTTGCGCATCACTTCATGAAGCTGTATGAACTCATACATCCATTTATAGTAGTCATTCGGATTTCCAAGAAAATATTTTTGCTGCTCATCAAGGTCAGCGCCTGTTGAAAAAGCGCGTTTGCCAACTCCCGTCAGAACAACGACTGCAATGTTATCATCCCAGGCTGAATCTTTGAAGCAGGCAGTAAGCTCCTGAATTGTCTGTAAATCTAAGCAATTCAGCTTCTTTTCGCGGTTAATTGTGATTGTAGCTTTGTAATCTTTCTTTGTGTAAATTAAAGTTTTTAATTTAGACTTCTTTGGTAAATAAGATTGAAATTTTTCGGTCATATAAGTTGTTAAACAGTATAAGTAACAATTACGGATAAAAAATTAAAGTTCTAAATTATTACATATCCAAAAAAATTTACCTCAGTTCTAATTACTTGACTTATGCTGAGGTTTTATATAATTTATTCTTGATTCATTTAAAGCAAAATTAACAGAGGTAAAATGGAAAATTTTGATGATCTCGACTACTACGACTCGAACAATAAAAACGAAGACGAAAAAAAGAGAATCTCCAAATTAGAAGAAGAAACACTAAGCAATTTAGACGCCGAAAACCTTGAGGAATTAGTAAACCTTTATTTCGATAAAGGCAACTTCGATAAAGCACTTAATTACGTAAACGTCCTACTCGATTTATATCCATACTCCACAGATTCCTGGCATAAAAAAGCACTCATTTTAGACGGATTAGGCAGATATGATGAAGCTATCGAATACTTCGATAAAGCTTTAACATTAAATCCAACCGATATTGATTTATACATTAATAAAGGTATCGCTTTGGATAACTCCGATAATCATGAAAAAGCGATTCTGAATTTTCAGAAAGCGCTTTCATTCAATCCGGAAAATCTTGATGCAATGTTCAATCTTGGTTTGACTTACGAGAAGACTGAAAAATTTACAGAAGCATGCGAGTGCTTTGAAAAAATAATTAAGCTTTATCCTGAGAACATCGATGCGTATTATGAGCTTGGTTACTGTTATGATTTTCTTGAGAGATTAGACGAATCTTTGGTAGCTTACGATGCTCACTTAGATAAAAATCCGCTTAACTTTAACTGCTGGTATAATAAAGGAATCGTTCTTAACAGAATGGGACGCTATATGCAGGCAATTGAAAATTACGAGATGTGTTTAGCCATTAAGAGCAACTTTGCGCCGGCATGGTATAACTGCGGTAACGCCTACGCTTCAGTCGGAAGATTTTACAAGGCAATTGAGTATTATAAAATTTCACTTGAGTACAAAAAAGATAATGCATTCGCATTGCAGAATATCGGCAACTCGTACGAGGAAATCGGAGAGTACGAAGAATCCATAAAGTATTTTTCAGATGCTATAAAGTACGACGTAAAAAATTACGAATCGTTCTACGGCAGAGGTAACTGCTATTTCAATCTTAAAGAATATGAGAAGGCAATTGAAGATCTGAAATCTGCGCTCGTGCTTTGCAAAGATTATTCCGATATCTGGTACTTAAAAGGCGATGCAGAGTTTGCATTAAATAAATTAGAAGATGCGAAAAAGAGTTACGAAACAGTTTTAAATCTTGATCCGGATAACTACGATGCATGGTTCGATTACGGCTGCGTGCTTTGCGATACAAAAGATTATGAAGATGCTATTAAGGCATTGGATGAAAGCTTAAAGTTAAATCCTTCATGGGCTGACCCGCATTTTGAGAAAGCTAAGATTTATTTCTTAATCGGTGATTTAGAGCAGGGAGTATTTTCTCTGGAGCATGGATTTAAATTAAGTCCGGAAGAAAGATTTGAATACGACTTCAATAAAGACTGGAAAAAAATTCTTGAGTTTTTAACAGCAAGATAGTTCTAATAAAATTTATTTAAAACAAGAGGCGCAGAGTATGCGCCTTTTTTGTTTGTGCTAAAATTGTTGTTCTCATTCCCAAACTCTGTTTGGGAATGCATGGTGGTGCGAAACTCCGTTTCGCATTTATTAAAACATTTTCGTAGAGACACAAAATTTTGTGTCTCCA
Source organism: Ignavibacteria bacterium (assembly GCA_041859205.1). Taxonomy (GTDB): domain Bacteria; phylum Bacteroidota; class Ignavibacteria; order Tepidaquicellales; family Tepidaquicellaceae; genus JAFDZO01. The sequence continues at coordinate 8,582 of JBHEKU010000135.1, forward strand.
CAATAATTCTGCATCTTCACACCGCCACGACATATTGTATGGGTATACATCTGAATCTCACAGTAACCCCATCCTTTAGGATGGGGTACGAACACTTACTTGAGTTTACCCTTCAGGGTTAAAGTTTAGCCCTAAAGGGCACGGCTGAATTTCTATGCACCCCATCCTAAAGGATGGGGTTACTGAATCACTCATCATGTAATTTCTTATTATGTTCTAGCTTGTACAAACAAAAAAGACGCAAGTATGCGTCTCTACAAAATTCATTTTACTTTCTACTTACTACTTTCTACTTAAGACTTAAGCCTCACTTCAAACAGCTTCTTTTCTTTTATCTGAATAATTCTCTTATCCTTCATCTTCCTAACGATTTCAAAATTATGTGTTGAAAGAATTACAGCAGTTCCGAATAAATTAATTTCATTTATAAGTTTCAATATCTCAACCGATACGAACGGGTCAAGGTTGCCTGTCGGCTCATCGGCTATCAATGCAATAGGATCGTTTATGATTGCGCGGGCGATTGCAAGTCTTTGCTGCTCTCCGCCGGATAAATCATAGGGCATATCGTTTACTTTATCAATCAGTCCGACTTTAGATAAAACATCATAAACTTTCTTCTTAATATATTCCTTCTTCAGTCCTTCTATATACAAAGGCATTGCAGCGTTTTCAAAAACGTTTCTATCATGCAGAATTTTAAAATCCTGAAACACAACTCCAAGCTTTCTTCTCAAAAAAGGAATCTCTTTTTTCTCAATGCGCGATGAATTGTAATTATCAATAACCATATTCCCTCTTGTAGGGAACAACTCAAGATAAATTAATTTAAGAAGCGTGCTCTTCCCAATTCCGCTCTCGCCGACAAGGAAAACAAATTCGCCTGCATTAATTTTCAGTTCGATATTATCGAAGACCTGCTTGTTCGGATATGAATATGATACGTTCTGGAATTCTATCATGATATTACGTAAGAATTTCTATGCTTTGCGATTTTCCTCGCAAGTTTTATTGCTTTTAAAGTGCTTTTAGTATTTGCAACTCCCCTGCCGGCAATATCGAATGCAGTACCGTGGTCAGGTGATGTGCGGATGAAATCAAGTCCAGCAGTAAAGTTAACGCCTTTCTCAAATGCAATCATCTTGAACGGAATCAGTCCCTGGTCATGATACATAGCAAACGTCAAATCGAACTGTTTATATTTTCCAGTTGCAAAGTATCCGTCGGATGGGAACGGTCCCTGAATATTAAAACCAAAATCTCTCAGCTCTTTTATCGCAGGAATAATAATTTCATCATCTTCCTTCCCTATCATTCCGCCGTCGCCTGCATGTGGATTTAATCCCAGCACAGCAATCTTCGGCTCTATCTTTCTGAAATCTTTTATAAGTGAATTATTGATAAGAATAATTTTTTCTATCAGCATTTCTCTGCCGATCTTATGCGCAACCTGCTCAACAGGTATGTGTATCGTCGCCAATGAAACAGTTATCTTCTTTGAATACAGCAGCATTGCCGATGCAAATGAATTCGATAAAGATGTCAGCATTTCAGTATGCCCGTTAAAAGCGTATCCACCCAAGTTAAATGCTTCCTTAGATATCGGCAGCGTGACCATTGCCTCAACTTTTTTTTCAAGACACATTTTTGCAGCGGCAGCAACGCAATCACCTGAATACTTTCCCGCTGATTTATTTATCTCGCCTATCTTTACATCAAATTTTTCTTTAACAGGGATTTCACAAAAAAAGTCGGAAGGAATTTCTGTCAGATTAAATATCTGCGCATAGTAATCCATTATTTTTTTTGAGCCGGCAACTTTAAGATTAAAACTCGTAAAAAAACTTGTCTCGTTAAAGATTTTTAAAATTATTTCCGGACCGATGCCGTTAGCATCGCCCATCGTTAATAATATAAGAGGTTCATTAGCCCTATGCTCTTCTAAATTGGATTTTATTACGCTTACTAATTTCATTTTTGTTTGGTCAATCTATTGGTTCATTATACATTATTCTGCATCATCGGCTGCTTCTTCACTCTTCTTTGATTTTCTTTTTGCTTTCACAGGTTTATCACTTGTCTTTTCTTCTCCGTCTGTCTCTTCTGTAACTGCTTTTTTAATTGTCTTCTTTACAGGCTTTGGTTCATCAGTTACTTCAGTTACGTCTGCATCTGCCCAGAGACCTTCAAGATTATAAAATTTTCTTGACTCGGTTAAAAATATATGTACAACAACATCTACAAAATCCAGAAGCACCCAGTTCATATTTGTCATACCCTCATTATGCCAGGGTCTCTCATCTATTTTTTTTGTTTCTTTTGATATATGGTCTGCAATTGCCTTCACCTGTGTATCTGATGAAGCCGATGCTATGACGAAGTAATCAGAAATGTTTGTCAGTTTTCTTATATCAAGTATCTTTACATCTTCACCTTTTTTATCGAGTATAAGCTGTGAGATTTTGTTTGCAAGCGCGGTAGATTTCATTTATTTTTTTTCTTTTTCTAAAAACGGTTTTAAATTTTTAAAGTCCTTGCCTATTACTACTGTCGCATCCAGATAAAGACTTTTATTTATCTGCTGCGTAATATTATTTTCTGAAACTCCCAGTGAAGATGCCACTGCAAGCGCAATTTTTTTATCGCCTTTCCGATCTATGATTGTCGTCTTTTCAATATCCTTGTACTTGCTGTTCCCCATATCAACAACGTCGAATCCTTTTTTTCTCAAGAACTCCGTAAACTTCGATGCAACACCCTGCTCATTCGTTCCGTTCTGCACATCAAGCTGAGCAGTAAGATTAGGCTGATTCGTTACTTTGTTTGTATCGGTAATCTGAACGTTCGATTTATCTTTGGACTTGAGCGAGTTTGTGACGAGCGAGAAGGTCAAATATCCGACGACTGCAATAAGAATTATTATTATTGCATTAAGAATGTAGTTAAGAAAATTTTTCTTCATTTAAGAAGTCTTGTATAAAATTATAATAAGAAGATGTATTTTTTTCGAAAATAAAAAAACCGGAACGAAACAATTTTTCCGGTTTTAAACTTAGCTGATATTTAAAAATTTTTATCTGCCGTATCTGTCATATCCGTAGAAAGGATTGTAATAACCGTACGGGTCGTTTTGTATATTCCTGTACTCGAATTTTATCGATGCTGTTTCAGATATTTTATAATCTAATGAAGCCTTTGATAAAAACACTCCTGAAAAATCTTTCTGCATTTGGTTCGAGTAGCCCGTTCCGTAAACTGAACTTGCAAACGGAGAGTACTGCATCGAAACATCTGCGCTTACAGATAATTTCTCGTTGAATTTATAATTCATTGAGTTTGTGTAAGTGGTCAGCGATAAATTTCCTGTTCCGCTGCTCAGCATCGAAACATTAAATGAATGTGACATTGAAAAATTTTTCGGATTAAAAATTCCGAGTATTAAATTGCCAGTTGACTGTGTGTAAGGATTTTTTTTCTTTTCAATCGGTTTAAATTGAGAGTAGCCGGTGTTAATGATGACAAGGGATATTAAGAGAATCAGAAGATGCTTCATTATATAATATTATTTAATGTAAAATTCATAGATTATAACAGAAATGTCAATGTAAAAATTCAATTAAAATCGTTTAATCTCATCTTAATTTTTCCTATTTTAATGACACCCACAACCATTTAATTCACTTAATAAAATATAGTTCCCAGGACTTATAAGGATATAGTAAAAAATGCCATTAGATCTAAGCATTCTCAACGAAGAACAGAGAAAGGCTGTTGAAGAAATTGAAGGACCGAGTATTATTATTGCCGGCGCAGGAAGCGGCAAAACACGCGTTTTAACTTACAAAATTGCACATTTAATAGAATCCGGCGTCAGCCCCTACGAAATTTTAGCTCTTACCTTTACCAATAAAGCTGCCTCTGAAATGAAGGAGCGTATCGGCAAGCTTGTCGAAATCAACGCCGATAAAATATGGATGGGCACGTTCCACAGCATCTTTGCGCGCATATTGAGGTTCGATGGTGATAAAATCGGTTTTGACCGCAATTTCACAATTTATGATTCAGACGACTCGGCCAATGTAGTAAAGCAAATAATGCTCAATCGGAACTTATCGATTGAGAATCCTACTCCGAAAAGCATTCACTCGGAAATCAGCAAACAAAAAAATAAATTAATCACTCCGGCAGTTTATGCCTCAGTTGCAAAGTCACCTTTTGAAAGAAGGGTTGAAGAAATTTATCCGCTTTATCAGGAGACTCTGCAAAAAAATAATGCAATGGATTTTGATGA
>JBHEKU010000134.1:0-2547 GCA_041859205.1 Ignavibacteria bacterium
CAGTTATATCAATAATTCTGATCCGGATATTCGCTTTATCCTCGCTCCACATGAGATAAATGAGAAAAAACTTATCCGGATTATTGAACTCATTGAACATCCTACAGTGCGCTTTACCGATAATGATAAATCGGGATATAAAAACGCAAAAGTTTTGATAGTCGACACCATTGGACATCTCTCTTCTCTTTACCGTTATGGTAAAATTGCTTATATCGGGGGAGGTTTTGGCAAAGGAATCCACAATATTCTGGAAGCTGCAACCTATGGACTTCCTGTTGTTTTTGGGCCTAAATACCAAAAATTCATGGAGGCAGTTGAAATGATCGACAGAAAAGCCGCTTTTTCAGTGAGTGATTTTAAAGAGCTGAAATCTACTTTTGATAATCTTACAAGCGACGAAAAAGTATTGACCGATTGTTCTCAGAGGGCCCGATTGTATATTGAATCAAATCTTGGTGCTACCACAAAGATTATCAATGATGCAATGAATATTCAAAGTCAGCAAAAGTAGGATATTACCTCAACGCCTTATATACTATAATGAATCAGAAAAGTTTTCCTGTTTTCCTTTTTAATTTAATGATTTTACTGATCCTTTGTGGATTTCCTATTTATTTGAATGCGCAAATTTCAAAACCTGAATTTAAAGTTATATCATTTTATAAAGGGATAAACGATCCTGCGCATGTAAGTTTTGTAAAAGAAGCCAATGCATGGTTTTCCGTAATGGCCAAAGAAAAAAACTTTATCTACAACTCAACCAATGATTGGGATAATATGAATCCCGGGTTTCTTTCCGGTTATGATATTGTGGTTTTTCTCGATGTTCGACCCGACTCAGCCGATCATCGTAAAGCATTTGAACTGTATATGGAAAGTGGTGGCGCATGGCTTGGGTTTCATTTTTGTGCTTTTGCTCTCACTCCCTCTGCATATTCGCAAAACTGGGATTGGTACCACAATAATTTTCTTGGATCAGAGGAATTTAAAGGAAATACATGGCGACCAACTTCCGCTATATTACGAGTCGAAAACAAGAAACATGCTGTTACAAAAAACCTTCCTGCGACATTTATTTCTGCGCCAAATGAATGGTATAGCTGGGAAAATGATCTTAGAAAAAATCCGGATATTGACATACTCGTGTCTATCGATTCATCCAGCTTTCCATTAGGAACAGGCCCAAAACTCTACGAAATCTGGCATGAGGGATATTTTCCTGTTGTATGGACAAATAAAAATTACAGAATGATTTATATCAATATGGGACATAATGATATTGATTACGAGCATAGCACAAACGAAGAATTGTCGTTTACATTTAAAAATGAAATCCAAAACAATCTCATTTTAGAGAGTTTGCAATATCTTGGGAAAAAACACAGACACAATTCAAAAAACTAAAACTGTAGTAAACAGTACGTTTAAACAGCCTTTTCGCACCTTATCCTTAATTCTTTTATAAAGGGATAAATTACTCGAATGAGAATTTAAAATCCTGATTCGTTTTAGCTTCTGTTTTAAAAATCAGCGCTTTCGTGATGTAAACACGTTTACCATGAGACTCAGGTCGACCTTCTCCTTTTACAACTAATTTTACCTCATGTTTACCGGGAAGCAGGTTCAGGATATGCCACATGCTTGTTGTATGTTCCTGATTAGCAAAAAAGTAGTAAGTATCGATACTTCTGTGAAGCACTCCGTCAACAAAGAGATCAGCTTTTCCACCATCTTTAACCCAATTCCCTTCAATAGAAACGCCGGTTCCTTCAAAATTTAATATCAGCTCATCGCCCGGATTTTCGGAATACATTGATTGCTTTACAGGAGTATTTTGTGGTTGAGATAATTGTTCAAAAACTTTCCAATCACCTTTAAAAATCCACTTACCCTCTTCAAAAATTGAAATTTCCCTATCAAATACCACATTAGGATAGGAATCTTCATAAGCCGGAGCCTCAGCTTTTTGTATTTTAACTTTTATTTCCCTCTCATTAACTTCACCACCATTAGCCTTTATAATTTCCAGAGCATAATTATTGGTGCTGATAATTGCAGAATTCAATGTATAACTGGTATGAATAAATGTAGAATCGCTTGCACTACGAACACCCATTTGCATTTTTTTGGGAAGGCCGCTAAAACCTTTAATAACTCCAAGCACTGCCATTGCATTCGAGGGATTGCAATCGGAATCTTGTCCGCAGCGTGTTGCAATCTCCATAGTTTTCATTGGATCTTTAGCCCCATACAGTAATCCCATAACTATGTAAGCGCCATTTAGTTTAGCATCTATGTTGAATGATGCGCCTGCTCCACAGATATCAACATTACCCCATTTTGCTTCAAGCTCTTTCCATGCTTCTTTCCAGTCGGTTGGGTAATGCTTATGAAGTTTAAGCACATCATTAACAACTTTATAATAATCGCTTTCTTCGGGAATTGATTTCAATGCTTTTTCAATTATGATTTGAATGTCCGATTCGAAAAACGCTTCTGAGTAAAGCGCAGCAACAAAAATCCCTCCGTACAAGCCATCTCCGT
>JBHEKU010000271.1:0-18153 GCA_041859205.1 Ignavibacteria bacterium
TGCGTATCGTCTCCACAGTCAGCATCTCCTCATTTCCCTCCATGGCGTTCAGTCGAACGACCTTGAAGGGCTTGTCGGAGGGGGTCAATTTTCGATGCCGATTACTGCGAGAGGTGGGTCATTATTGCATGCCGATTCACATACCTGGGAGAAGGGTTGGAAAAGGCTCCCTAGTTCTTCATCCGCAAATCCATAATGATATTCTGCCCGATCCAGCTTGTGAGATAAGTCATTGCATACTGAATTACTCCCTGCAGCATAAGAGTACCGAAAAGAATAAGCATAATAGTCTGCAAACCCGGTATATCTTTGTTCGCAATTTTATCATCGATAGCTATAGGAGTAAGCCTCGGTCGTACAGCTGCAAGCGCTGAAACAGTTATTGTGAGAAAAACTGCAAGCACAATATAACGCGTATACGGTTTGAAGTAAGCAATAAGCCTCTTCAGTAAATATGAATCGAGTTTTTTATGTAGCTGTTCGTCGTTTTTTGTTTTTATCTCTGCCAAGTGTTAACCGTTTTTAAGATTCCTGTATTTCTTCTTCAAGTAATTGTTTCTGATATAAGTCGTAGTATATTCCGCCCAATGAAATTAATTCGTTATGCGTGCCCTGTTCTTTTATGACAGAGCCGTCAAGCACAATAATATTGTTTGCATTTTTTATAGATGAAATCCTGTGTGAAATTATAATGCTCGTTCTGTTCTTCATAACTTTTTTCAGTTCGTTCAGAATTTCTTCTTCAGTATGGGTATCAACCGCTGAAAGCGAATCGTCTAAAATTAATACTTTGGGATTTTTATAGATAGCTCGTGCAATGGAGGTACGCTGCTTTTGTCCGCCGGATAATGTTATTCCGCGCTCACCGACTACAGTCTGGAATTTCTCCGGAAACTGTTCAACATCTTTATAAATCGAAGCAGATTTTGCTGCTTCAATAACTTTATCGTAATCTAAACTATCATGCGAGTATGCAATATTCTTTTCAATTGAAGTAGAGAATAAAAATGATTCCTGCGGAACAACTCCGACTGCTTCTCTGAGAGTCCTCAAAGGAATTTGTTTAATACTCTTGCCGTCTATTAAAATTTCTCCTTCTGAAATATCATAAATTCGTGAAAGCAGATTTATCAATGTTGTCTTTCCGCTTCCGGTATGACCTATAATTCCTAATGTTGTGCCTTTATTAATTTTAAGATTTATATTTTTCAAAACATCAGTATATCCGGAAGGATATTTAAAAGATACATTTTTAAATTCAATCTCACCTTCAATATTATCTAAAGTAATTTTATTATCTGTTTCTGAGTTATCTGCAATATCCGGTTTCATATTCATTACCATCATAAGTCTTTGCATAGAAGGCGCAGCTCTTTGCGTCAGATTTATAATCCAACCGAATGCAATCATTGGCCAGGTAAGAAGCCCGAGGTAAATTAAGAATGTCGAAAGATTTCCGAGTGTAAGTCTGTTATTAATAATTTCAATACCGCCAAAATAAATTACGAGCACAAGTGAAACACCTGTTAACAAGTACATCATAGGAAAAGAAAACGATTGTACTTTTGCTAGCGATAAATTTTTTCTGAAGTAATCACGTGAGATATCGTAAAACTCCGCTATCTCGTTCTTCTCTCTTATATAGGATTTTACAACTCTGATACCTGATAAATTTTCCTGCGCTTTTGAAGTAAGGTCAGCAAAAGATTCTTTTACTTTTAATGAGCGCGCATGTGTCATCCTACCGACTTTGTAAACAATAAAACTAATAAGCGGGAGAGGGGAAAGCGCTACCATTGCAAGAAAGGGATTAATATATAGCATAACAGAAACGGTAAGCAATGTGCGGAAGAAAGTCTGCACAGTATACATAATTCCGGGACCTACAAATTCGCGGATAGAATTAATATCATTGGTTGCCAGCGCCATGATATTGCCTGTTGAATTTTTGTTAAAAAAATCTCTCGGCATATTAACAATGTGGCTGAAGAAATCAAATCGCAAATCATTTTCAATTTCACGTGATACAACAATAATATGCTGCCTTACCATATAGAGGAAAAATCCTCCTATGAGAGCGGCAACGATTGCCATTCCGGAATAAAAAATAATTTGTGATGAAGTTACCCCTGATTTGATGGCATCAATTCCGTTACCGACTATTAGCGGAAACAATGAACTGAAAGAAAGAGAAAGGACTATAAAAATAAATCCCAGCGTTAATTTCTTTTTATATTTTTTTATATAGGGGAGTAGACTTAAGAGTGATTTCATATGAACTATTACAAATTACAACAAAAATCCGACGTATTTAAGTCCAAAAGAGTAGTTGGAGTTTACTGTAATGCTATGAAAGGTTATTCCTTTTTCTTAGGAACCATTCTAAACAGAGAGAAAAAATCAAAAGAGATAAAAAGTAAAGATTAAATTTTAGATTAAAATCTTTTCGTGAATCATTTTTTTGTATCTGAGATGAATTTAATGAATCGAGGTAGTTTTCTATTTGTCCTTTAGAGTAAGAGGTAAAGTTTCTTCCGTTTGTGGCTGTTGCTATTTCAGATAAAATAGTTTTATCTGAGTTTGTCTTTTTGAATTCAAAATTATTTTCATCAACTTGAAGTCTTGCATTAGAGGTCTCCAATAGATTCCCGTTTGATAAAAGATCGGCAGTGAATTTATAATCTCCTTTAACTGAAGGAGTAAATTTTCCTTCGAAATAATCGGCAGATATTTTATTCAGTTCTATTTCTTTGCTGAAATCTTTTGAGTTAATTTTTACTTTGATAACAGTAGCCATTATCTCTTCAAAGTTTTTTAAACGCGCTTTTAAAATTACTTCATCGTCAACTCCTACAATGCTTTTTGAGAGTTCAAAATCCATAATTTTCTTTTTATCTTTTGATGAGATAGAAATTATAGTAGATGAAAGCAGTTTATTAAACACCGGAGAAAAGTCATTCTGTTTGTTAAGTCTTAACTTATAAAAACCATGGAATAAAAATGCAGCAGAGTTCTTATCATTTGTATTTAGAATGACCAATGAAGGCTGTGAATTTTTTGAATTAATAAGAATGCTCTCTGCCCCTGGTTTTGCGCTGTATGAACCTGAATTTGTAAACACAGACGGAGCGGAATTGATAGAGCTTAAATCCGTACTCTTTAAATATTCCGAGTTTGAATTTGTTACTAATTTTAACTGAGTCTCAACTTCGTTATTTGATGAACTTGTTATCGATACAGGTAAATTGTCGCTGAACAATGATAGCTTTGAATAATCTGTATTTCTGCTTTCAATAAATATCAGCGGAGTTTTGTATTTATCAATTGAAGCTTTTATTTCATTAAGGAGCGAGGCGCTTGTCTGCTGTACCGGGAAGCCGGAGAACACAATGGCATCGAAATCTTTATAGTTGTTTGCAGAGGGCTCGTAAAACTCATTTGCAGATTTTTGTGTCTGATAGGTAACCTGAAAATTATTTATTGCTGAGAGCTGCTCTTTCAAAAATGCGAAGTCAGCAGAAGGTCCGCCTCCATAAACAAGAATTTTAAATTTGTTGTTCAGATAATTTATAAAAAAATAATCTGTATTATTCTTGTTTGTGATCTCGCCTGTTACTTCAACAATTTCTATTTTATATTTTTTAATGCCTTCTGTACCGGATGATATGGTAAAGTCTGCTTCGTATAAATTATTTTTATCGGTTACCGTAATTGTTTTAGACTCTATTAAAGTCTCTTCCTCATATAGACTCACTTTCAAATTCTCATTAATCCTGTATGAATTTATTTCGGCTTTGACTGAAACCTTGCTATCGATAAATGCAGTTGAGTTCACATAGATGTTTTTCACCAAAGCATCTTTCTTTTGAGCTGTATCTCCTATAAGAACGTATGAAAACGGCACATTGAAAGATTTTGCAAGCTCAACAGGATTTCCGCCTTCATTAAAAATGCCGTCGGATAGAATATTGATAGAATTTATATTCTGAAAATTGCTTAATGCGCTCAGCGTTTTGAATAAATTTGTTGAGTTAGTGTTTGTAGTTATTTTTGAAATTGAATCTATATCGTTATGTTTTACCTCATTTAATAAACCGTCACTGAAATAATAAAAAGTATTTTTTGCCGGGATTTTATTTTTTATATAATTCAATTCATCATTTCTTCTGTTCTCAATCTCAAGACTTCCTGAGGCATCAATTAAAATTGTATTTTTAGCATCATTGGAATCCGAGGTAACAAAAGATAACACGGGAGTAAGAAACAAAAGCAAAATAAAAAATATTGAAAAAAATCTTATTGCCGGAAAAATATATTTTTTAGGTGATTCAAGATTGGATTTTCTATAATATAAATAGGCAGTTCCGCCGGCAATAATTGCCATTAGAATTAAAAAAACTATATTGCCTGATCTAAGATAGATATCCATTCGGTAAGATTTATGAATGAAAAATATGGGCGCTCCTGAAATTCAGAAGCGCCGGAGAGGGATGTTAAAATCTTGTATCTATGTATATTGTTTCACGCATATCGTTTATCCATTTATCAAGCTCTTTTCCTTCTTTAAACTGGTCGGCAAGTCTTTTTATCTTTTCATAATCACCTTCGATAGTAAGTTCGTGTTCAGGTGTTTTACTTATTACTTTTATAATTTCATATCCGAAATCTGTTCCGTTAGTTGTAATTCTAACAGGGTCAGTTATACCGCCCATTGATACAGAGTTAATCCTTTCAATCACTGCGCTATCAAGCTGCTCTGTTCCTATCGGTCCGATGTATCCGCCTTTAAGTTTTGTACTTTCATCTTTGGAGTATTCCTTCGCTGCATCTTCAAATGTAATCTGTCCTGACTGAATTTTCCCTTTTAAATCAGTTAAGAATTTTATCGTCTCTAAATCAGATGACTCAAATGTTGGAAACTTCACTAATATATGCTGAGTGGTAAACCCGTCGCCTTTTTTATCAATCAATTTTATTATATGATATCCGAACTGTGTCTCTACTAAATCGGAAACTTCACCCGGCAATAGAACTAATGCAGCTTCTTCGAATGGCTTTACAAAACTTCCTTTTTTTACGTATCCGAGATTTCCGCCCTGAATCGCTGAAAGAGAATCATCTGAATTTCTCTTCGCAAGCTCTGAGAAATCTACTCCTTTTTTCACGCTGTCTAATATCTGCTTAGCTTTATCCTTTGCCCAGTTTTTTTCGGCATCACTTACTTTTCTTTCAATGTATATATGAGCAATTTCAAATTCCTCAGTTGCGCGGGGTAAGCTGTCCCGGTATGTCTTATAGAACTCTCTTACTTCACGATCTGTTGATTTTACTCCGCTTCCGAATTTCTGACGTTTCAGTCTTTCCGTCATCATTCTTTTTTTCAGGTCTTCTTTAAGAAGCATTCTGATTTTCACAATGGACATTGCATATATTTCTTCAAGTCTTGATTGTGAACCGACCTGCTCTATAAGAGATTTTATCCTGTTATCAAGCTCTTTAGTTACTTCTTCGTCACTAACTTCTATACTGTCCTGCTGGGCTTTTGCCAGAATGATTTTATCGGTAATAAGACTGTTGAATATTTCCTGAGCCAATGCCGGAGGGATTTGTGTCAGCTTATTTTGTCTGGCATATAACGATAGCTGGTATTGTAAATCAGATTCTAAAATGATTTCATTTCCGACTACTGCAAGAATTCTATCGCCTTCCTGCTGTGCAAAACTATTGATAGGGAAGTAAAGACTGATAAGGATAATCGGGAATAAGAAAAGTTTTATAAGTTTCAAACGTAAAAAATTGATTTTAAAAATAAAGTGATGCCGCAATATGCAGCATCACTACTTTATACTAACAAAAATAAAATTTGTTCAGTTCTAATCTTTGAATGCTTCCATCAGAACTTTTTCATTTATCTTAACAGGGTATTTTGTTCTCAGCCTGTTTACGTATTCGTTTTCAAGCTCTTTAAATTTTTCCTGTTGAAGCGTATTGGATATTTCCGCTTTTACATCGTCAAAAGCTCTTATCTTAGTTTCATTATTTTCTGTGTACTGGTATTTTGTTTTATTTGCATCATAGTATTTCATCATATCTTCGTTTGTGATTTTTATCTTGCTCCAAAGTTCTTCCTGATCGATTTTAAAGCTTAATAAACCGTTCTCATATTCAGTAAGAAGCTCGATATAGTCAGCATCTTTTTCAATTTTATCCTTTATAGCCATAGCATTTAATATCGGGAGTTCTGAAGCTCCGTCTAAAAGTTTTTTTACATTTTCAGCATTTGCAAAACTATTAGAAAGGTCTCTGTTTCTGTTGTAGAAAGTTACAATATCTTCCACTTTAATAGTGCCGTCTTTAAAAGTAGCTATTGTTTTTTGTCTATCAGATGCAGAGAAGAGGCTATCGAAATTATAACTTCCGATTGTTTTAGTCTCATCGAATTTTGATTTTACAAAATTGAATGCATTATCATCCATTTTAAAATCAAGATTCTTTTTAGCGTTCTCAATATATTTTGCATACTCATCTTTGAATGCTTTGCCTTTTTTATAATCCTGCTTTAAATTGTCTTTTTGTTTATCGAAAGATGAATATTCTTTTACTTCGGTTAATTTAATAATATGCCAGCCAAACTGTGTTCTAACTAAGCCTGAAACCTGTCCCGGTTTTAAAGTGAAAGCAGCACTATCAAATGCCTGAACCATTCTTCTTCTATCGAAGAAACCTAAGTCACCGCCTTTAGGGGCTGAACCCGGATCCTGAGAGAATTCAGTTGCCAGTTTAGCAAAATCTTCACCGTTCTTTATTCTATCAAGTATAGATTTAGCTTTATTATAGTTGCCGATAGAATCGACTGTATTTCCTAAGCTGTCTTTTGTATCCTGTAATAAAATATGTGAAGCACGGATAGATTCAAATCTTGGTCTTTTATCAGTAAGCTTTACAATGTGCAGACCGTACATTGTTCTTCTTGGTTTTTTTGAGAAGTCACCGACTTTAAGAGAATAAACTTCTTCTTCAAATTCAGGAACTGTCATTCCTGCGGTAAAGTAGTAGAGGTCTCCGTTGTTTTGCTGTACAGTAAAGTCATCAGAATATTTTTTAGCAACCGTAACAAAGTCAACGCCGTCTTTTAATTCTTTAATCGCATCGTCAGCTTTTTTATATGCTTTGATTGAATCTTCAGCATTTGCAGTCTGCGGCAGATTAATTAAGATATGAGAAGCTCTTACTTCATACTTCTTCATATCATATAGGTCTTTTATGTGCGGCTCAACAATTTTTTTATCAATTAAAAACGCTGAGAGAAAATTTTTCTTGTATTCATTTATATCATTCTGAATATCAGCTGATGCAAGCAGACCTCTTTCTCTGGCATCTTTTACTTTAAGTCTGAACTTAATTAACAGGTCAAGAAAATCTTTCCTATCCTGCAGAGATTTGCTTCTGGCAGAATCGATATTAGGATTTGATTTGAGGAACTGCTTTTCATATTCGTATAAGTAAATTTTTTCGTTTCCAATCTCAGCCACAACCTGTTTTTTCTTCATTGAAGAACAGGCAACAATCATAGTAACGGATGAAAGCAATAAAAAAGTTAAAAACTTAAAAGCATAACTGTTTTTAGTCATTTTGAACAATATGGAATTTTTTGATTTGAAAATAAGATAGCATAAATTTTACTGATTTTAGCTAAGAATTACAAGTCAGCTAAAATTCTGTTTATTGGTTTTTTACAGTTGATTTCATAGGGAGATTTCTTTATTTTGCAGATGTGAGCATAAAAAATATTAAAAATTCAAAGAATTTACAAAAACATAAATTCAGAATTTTTAACGTAACGCTTTATATAATTATTACAAGCTATATATTTTTATGAAAGTTTAGATTCAATATTACGAATACTGCAAATTAAAAAAAAAATCTATAATACTTGATTTTGTAATCCAAATAGACTAATTTTGAAATAATTATGTAATTATCAAACCAAATTTAAAAGGAAATTTGCAATGAGAAAATCATTCGTCTACTTAATACTGGGGATATTCTGCCTCGGAATACTTTCAAACAGTTCACAAGCTCAGTTTACAGCACCCGAAACGGTTCTCGGTTTGCATATTAACGGCAACATCGCAACCAATGAAGGTTATGGAGTCGGTACTGCAATCTACGGTGGTAACTTTTCAGGAGCTACATACGGTATGAAATACGGAAGAGGTGTAGGACTCGATTTCTCTTACGGTTTAGGTACAACTAAACGTAACAGACTTACGTTAGGTGTTGAATGGAATGCTATGATCAATGCTAATAGCTCTGCTGTTCCATTTTTATTAATCAGCCCTGATGAAGCTATCATTACGTACTATAACATTATCAGTGGTTCAGTAGGTTATCAATACATGTTCAATGCAAGATGCAGACAAAAACAATGGGTAGGAATAGCTTTAACAGCCAGTTCAATCAGCGCTCCGAAATACAGCGTTGTCAATTTTGAAACTGCGCTCAGAGGCGGTGTTGCTCTTTCTACAGGTTATGATTGGGTATTGGGAGACTCCGGTAAATGGGGATTATCAATATACGGTAAATACCACATTGTAAATGCTTTCTTCCATGAAAACAGCTCTACACCGGGCGGCGCAGGTCACATCAATGATGGTAACGGACAGCCGGGCGCAGGTTATGACAGATACATGGGATTATTAAGTATCAATGTTGCTATCAATATGTACGGCGGTGTTAAATCACTTACCGGCTTAATGAAATAAATTTTTTATTCTTAGATTTATAATAAAGCCCCGCATTATTTTATAAAGCGGGGTTTTGTTTTTTTAAGTCTTATTTTCTATTTTATTTCTAATTTTATTTCTCTTGCAAGTATTCTTGTTTTGAGTTAATTTATCTAAAAAAAGATACCTATCGAATTTCTACTTCTACCTTTTTAAAAATTACACAAAATATTTGTCACGGTTAATTTCTTTTAATCACGGAAAGTTAGTTTTATTTGCACTGGCCCTCTCCATGATATCGTTTTATTCTTGTGAAAAGAAGAGCGATAATATTATAGACCCTACATTAATTGCTCCGGCAATTTCAAGTCCGTCAAAATCCAAAGATACAGTATATACTCCCTCTGATGCTCCCGTTGTGAATTTCATTACATCGGTTCGCGTTCAGCAGGGTGGAGATGACGCTATTGAAACTGTCGTATGCTCTTTGTTAGACCCAGGCGGAAACCTCATACAGAATTTTAATATGAGCGATAACGGAAGCTCGCTCGATACAACCGGCGGTAACGGAGTCTATACAGTTGCAGTCAATTACACAACTACTTCCTGCTTAACTGTAGGAAATTATTCAGTGCAATACTTAGCTACATCAGCTTCGGGACTGACGAGTAACTTAATTGTTTCTTCAGTACCTATATATTATAGTAATAATGTTGCTCCGGTAGTTTCATTTGTTAATGCACCGGATACGTTAATAAGACCAACAAGTGGTCAAACACCGTTGGTACTTACTATAAAAGGAAGTGATCCTAATGGTCAGTGTGATATTAGAACCGTATTTTTTAATTCAATTCTTCCAAGTGGGACACCATCGTCTCAAAACCCATTTATAATGTTTGATGATGGTGATTTGATTGTTCATGGCGATTCAATTGCAGGAGATGGAAGATATAGTTTAATTATAGCGATTCCTCCGACAGCTCAATTGGGTACTTATCAATTTAATTACCAGGCAACTGATAACAGAGGCCTTTCAAGCGCAATTTTAAATAAACCGGTATTCGTAAGAAATCCTTAAAGTTTAATGCGATATATAGCAATCATATTATTATTAACAGGAAGTTTATTTTCACAGTCGTTAGATAAAAACTATAAGCTGAATAAAGCTTTATTGGAATTAAAATCTAATCCTGTAAGCAATGTTCAGAACAGAACTTCGTTTGTTGCAGTAACTCCAACTATTTCAAAATATCCTATCAGCAATTTTATTATAGATATTTTAAAAAACGGAAGAGGCGATACAGTCTGGTTTGCAACGGGCAAAGGAATAATGAGAACTGTTGATAACTTTCAGTCATTCCAATCCTTCAATGGAATAGAGCCATTCGGCGATGATGATGTTGCCGGACTAATGATTAACAGAAACATGGTAGCTGTTTCTACTGCGCGTACTGAAATCATAAACGATGAAGGTGTTGCAACAGGAACAGGAATAAAAATTTCTACTGACAGAGGGTTGACCTGGACCAGCTGCCCTCAGCCTACTGACCCTCAATCAGCGAACACAATAAATTACGGTACAAATGTAATTTCTGCTTTGCCTGTTACAGTGCCTCAGCAGAATTTATCTTACGATATAGCTATTACAAGAAATCAGGGTGATACAAATAATTACACTGTATGGATTACTTCATTCGCAGGCGGACTCAGAAAATCAACTGATTACGGAACATCATGGGAAAGAGTAATTCTTCCTCCGGATAACTTAGACAGCATTTATATTGGCGGCACAGGTTATTCGTTTGTTTTAAATCCTTTGGTGAATTTAAATCAAAGAGCATTCAGTATTACTTCAGTTAACGATTCAACTTTATACGTCGGCACTGCGGGCGGAATAAACAAATCAACTGACTGGGGCAAGAGTTGGAGAAAGTATAATTATAATAATTCAGGCACAGGAATAAATCGTGTAGCAGGAAACTTTGTTGTTAACCTTGATGTACAAAGATATAACGGTAAAGAAATTATCTGGGGCGCAACACGCCGCGCAGATAGCCCGCAGGAGAACAATGCATTGAGTTATACAACAAACGGCGGACTGAACTGGAGCTATACATTAAAAGATTACTCCCCGAATAATATGAGCTTTAAAGACTCAATTGTTTACGGACATACAGATAACGGATTATGGAAGAGTAATTTCGGAACATTTAACTGGAATAAGCCGGGATTAATTTATGATGCCTCAACAAAAGACCAGTTGAGAACTACTCAGTTTTATTGCGGAAATTATTTTAACGATACATTATTTTTCGGAAGCGCAGACGGCTTGCTGAGAACTATGGAACCGGGTAACGGTGCCTGGTTAAGTGAGTTGAAAATTTTCAGAGCTTTCGAACCAATTAATTTATCATCAGATATAAAAACATATGCAGCGCCGAACCCTTTTGCCCCGGATGACGAGATAACAAGAATATTTTTTAAGACAGGTAAAACAAATACAAAAGTAACAATAAAGATATTTGACTTCGGTATGAACCCTGTAAGAACTGTAATCCAAAATGCAACACGCACAAGCGCAGATGATTTATTCACATCATGGGACGGAAGAAATAACGAAGGCAATCAGGTTGCTAACGGTGTTTATTTTTACAGAATAGAAATCGATTCAGATACTCCTGTATGGGGTAAAATTTTAGTTCTTCAATAATATATAGAATAAAGAGCTTGAAAAAATTTATAATTATAATATTGTTTTTAGTATCGGCAGACGCATTCTCTCAGGTCGGCAGTTACGCAGGAAGTTTTGCCCGTATGGGTTTTGGCGCGCGAGGCATGGGTATGGGTAATGCAATGGTTGCAAATATCTTCGGTGATGCATCGGGATATTACAATCCTGCTTTGGCATGCTTTCAGGAAAAAGGCGTTGTGAATCTTGGCTATACATTTTTATTGATGGACAGGAAATTAAATTTTGTCGGCTTCACGAAAAAATTTAAACTGCCGAATCAGGATAAAGGCGGAGCGGGGATTTCATTCTCATTGATAAACTCAGGTGTGAATAACATTGACGGAAGAGATAACGACGGAACACAGATCGGTTCATTCAACACCTATGAAAATCAGTTTTATTTAGGCACATCATTTTTACTCAGTGAAAATTTTGCAGCAGGTGTCGGTTTTAAAATGTACCTCTCAAAATTATTCGATAAAGTTACAACTACTTCCGTTGCATTTGATATCGGCGCAGTTTATAAACACAGCGATAACCTTGCTTTCGGAGTTACCATAAGAGATATTTCTGCAAAGTATAAATGGGATACATCAGATTTATACGGCAGTAACGGCAATACAACGGAAGATAAATTCCCGACTTTAGCTAATATCGGAGCATCATATTTATTGCCGAAGAATTTAGGAAGTGTTTCGCTTGAATTCGAAAGTTACTTCAACCCGAAAATAAAAGATAAATTAACAGGTGAAACTCCGGAAAGAAAAAATATTTCTTATTTTAAACTTGGCGGAGAAATAAATCTTAATTCATACATTAAAGTCAGAGCAGGGCTGGACAGAATAGATTTTGCGAATACAAACGAAGATATCGGCGGCAACCTTAAACCGAGTTTTGGTGTTGGATTTGTAAAGGCATTAGGAACATCTACTATGCTTGGGCTTGATTACTCAATACAGATGGAGCCTTACAGCAAAGACCCTATTCAAAACATAGGAATAAATTTTAAATTCAATTGATTTATGTTTAGAAAAATAATTTTAACAGTATTTTTATTAGTTTCAGGTTACTCATACTCTCAGAATGACGGCGCAGCAAACACTGGCCTTGCATTTTTAAAATCGGGCGTTGGCGCAAGAGAAATTTCAATGGGCGAAGCAGTTTCTTCTATAACAGATGACGGAACTGTAGTATATTATAACCCTGCAAGATTATTCAGCGGAGCAAAGAACAATGTAACATTGATGCATAACTCCTCAGCAGCAGATTACACAATAGATTACATCGGAGCAAAAGTAAGCTGGACAAAATTTGCATTCGGAATTGGTATTCACTCTGCAAGCATAAGTGATATCGAAATAAGAAATTCTCCCGGAGCTGTAATAGATAAATTCACTTCAAGAGATTTATCTATCGGGCTTTCATTAGCATACTTAGTAAATAAAAACATTTCATTAGGTGTTACACCTAAATTCCTTTATCAGAAAATTTATCTGGATGAAGCATCAGGTATGGCATTTGATTTCGGTGCTAACTTCAACAAAGAAAATGTAAACGTTTCATTTGTAGTTGCAAACGTTGGAAGCATCAATGAGCTCAGAAATGAAAGTACAAAGCTTCCTACATATGTTAGATTCGGCGGCAGTTATAAAACCGTGAAAGGGAACTTAAGTTATTTATTCGGAACGGACGGATTCAAAGTTATGGATGGCGGCACATTCCATCTTCACACAGGCGCAGAAGTCGGATATAAGGAAACTGTATTCTTACGCGCAGGATACCAGACACAATATGAAAATAAAAATTTCACAGCCGGTATAGGTTTGAAATATAAAGGACTGAACGTTGATTACGCATTCGTTCCTTACAAAAATGAATTTGGGTCAAGTAATTCATTTTCATTAGGTTTAACTTTTTAAAATTTACTTCTGTAATTTTCCTTTTTCAGATAATATGAAAGGATGTTCTTTACCCTGCACTCATATAAAAAATTTTCGGACTACTTAAACGATAAGAGAAATTTTTATAAAATTTTTATTGCTCTTGTTATATTTTTATCACTTCTGAAGTTACCTCCAATATTTACAACTGATATTCAGCCATGGGATGAAGGCATGTACGCAACCCGTGTGCTTTCTATTGAAAAATTCGAAGATGTACTCGACCAGACATCTCATTCTGTCGGAAAGTATTATTCAAGCACACATCCTCCGCTTTTAATCTGGATAGGTTATTTAGCATCTAAAGTAACCGGACTAAATGCGATAACATTAAAACTTGTAACATATGCCTTTGCATTGCTTTGTCTTTTGTTTCTGATGAAGATAGGAACGCTGATTCATTCTGCTGAGGCAGGATTTTATGCAGCAGTTATATTCAGCTCGAATATTATTTTTAATATTTTTTCAAAACGATTCCAGTTCGATATTCCCTATACTTTTTTTGTAATCCTTTCGTTTTATTATTTCATAAAATATTTAAACGAAGGAGAAAAGAAATATATTTATTATACAGCTATAGCTGCGGGGCTTTGTATGCTTTCAAAGCTGCTGGTGGGTCTGGTAATTCCTATAGTTCTATTCGCTTCGTACTTCGTTATTAAAAAAGATGTTAAGTTCTCTTTAAAAGATTTTTTCCTTGTGACAGGAATTGCTTTACTGATGTCCGTTCCGTGGTATGTGTATCTAATATTAAATAACGGTAATGAAGCACTGGATTATATCCTGAACTTTCATCTTTATCAAAGAGCAGCAGTAGGAATAGAACAAAATGCCAAGGGCACCGGATTGTTTTATTTTTTAAACTATACACTTACAATAATTCCCTTCGGATTTTTAACATTCTATTCATTATTTCTAAATATAAAAAATTACAGAAACATTGACTGGAAAATTAAGTTTATCAGTATATGGTTTATAATCGGATTTGGAATTGTAACTCTGTTTAAAACAAAACTTGAATCATATTCTTTTCTTTTTCTTCCTCCTGCTTGTATTCTTATTGCTCAATTAGTTCTTCGGCTTGAAAATTTTTCGAGGAAAGAAAAAATTGCAATCTTATCTTTGGCTGTTTTAAATCTTCTTTGGTATAGTAGTGAGCATTACAGGATAAATTTAAAAGAGTTTTTATCGGGAAGTACTACACATAAGATTGAAATTGCTTTACTCGTATTGGGAATACTGGTTTTTTCTTTTTTTGTAATCAGAAAATTTATATCAAAAATAACTATATTACCGCTATTCGTAAGTTTAATATTCATTACTTTTACAGTTAGCAATGTATATTATCTTGTAAACGTTCCGTATTGGGAGAACGGATATAAGATAAGCCGCATCAAAGAGATAATAGATAAAGAAAAAGATAAGCCCGTATATTATATCGCTACAAACTATCGCCATAATCCTCAATTAACTTTTTATTTTAACGGAGTGGATTTAAATTGGGGAAGTAAAGTTTCCGGTTATGAATTTAAAATGCTGGATACAAAAACCGGTGTAGATTCAGTTAGGAAAAATCTTTTTGAGCTGAATAAGCAATCATTTATCATTGTTGAGAAAGATAACATTAACAGAGCTGAATATCCGTCATCGGAATTATTTATTCCTGCAAATTTTGTTTTAATAAATAAAACATCAGGATACGAACTTTATAAAAATTTTTAATATGCTGGAAAAAGATAAAAAGCTAGAGGTTGTATTAACAAATATTGATACTGATATAGAGTGGAAAGAGTTTGTGCGGAACCAGTATAATATATTTTATGACGATAAATTTTTAAAGTATCATGATGTATTCGGTAAAAAAATCAACTGGCATCACCTTAAAATAAAAATAAAAGATACTAACAGGGTTTATGCACTTATAACCGGATGTCTGGATGAGCAATCCAATACTTTTATATCATGTAAAGGTGTAAGTTTTGGCGGATTTTTGTGGAAGAATAAAATAAATGTTGTTGAGTATTTGCAGATTGTAGCAGCCTTTAAAGAATATCTGAAAAGTATAAACACTACAAAATGTGTAATAACTGTTCCTCCATTTATTTATATGACAAGTAGGAATGAAGAGAATGATTATGCACTATACAAAAGCGGATTTGATGTCAGGGATGTTTCAATTACAAATATCATTGACCTTGAAGATTTCAATCACAATAAAATATCTTACACAGTTTACAAGCAGGTGGTAAAACAAAATAGTGAAGATATTAATTATGAATTAATTGAAAACATAGAGCCAGACGGTTTAGTAGAATTTTATAATTTATTAAAAAGGGATAGAGAGCTAAAAGGCGCTGTTCCAACTCATACCAGAGAGGAACTCATTTATTTAAAAAATAATCTCCCGGAGAATATAAAAATATTTCAAGCGAAAATACTGGGTGAATTGGCAGGTATTTGTGTATTATTTGTGATTAATAAAAGTATTATTTTGAATTTTTATCTTGCAGCAGCGGAAAGATTTAAAGATACAACCGTTATGAAAAATCTTTTGCTCCATACAATAGAATGGAGCGCAGAGAACAGTTATGAATTCTATGATATAGGAACTTCAGATGTAAACGGTAAGCTGCTCGACGGATTATTCAAATTCAAAAAACGTTTTTCCGCTCACGGATATTTAAGAAAAAATTTCGAAATTAACTTATAACAAAGATTGAGTATAAAGAATAAAAGAATTTTGCTTACAGGCGGCGCAGGATTTATTGGCAGCACTTTAGTTTCAAAGCTGTACAAAGATAATGAAATATTAGTATACGATAATTTCAGCAGAGACTCACTTACTTATAAAAATCTTAAATCAAAAAACATTACAATAGTAAAAGGTGACGTTCTTGATTTAAATCACTTAACAAAAACAGTAGAAGATTTTCGTCCTCAAATGGCAGTTCACCTTGCTTCTATTGCAGGGGTAGATACAGTGATGAGAAATCCTGTTAAAACTCTTGAAGTAATTTTAATAGGTACATTTAATTTTTTAAACAGCCTGAAAAAATATTCAGGTGACTTAGAGCGTGTTATGGACTTTTCCACCAGCGAAGTGTTAGGCTCATACGCTTATAAATCAACTGAACTTTCCAGTACAAATTTTGCTCCGGTGGGTGAGGCGCGATGGACTTATTCTATAGGTAAAGTAGCAGGTGAACACTTAATGCATGCATTTTCGAAAGAGCATAATTACCCTTCGGTTACAATCAGACCTTTCAATATCTACGGAGTCGGCCAGGTGGGCGAAGGCGCAATTCATGTATTCATAAAAAATGCTGTTAAAAACAAAACGATTGAAATACACGGCGACGGCGACCAGATCCGTTCATGGTGCTATGTAGATGATATGGTTGACGGAATTATTTTATGTCTCACAAAAAAAGAAGCTATAGGTGAAATATTTAACATCGGTAATCCTAAAGGAACGATAACTATTTCCTCGCTTGCAGAGAAAATTGTTTTGTTGTGTAAATCAAAATCTAAAATAAAATACGTTCCGAAAAATTATGTTGATGTTGAGCTGAGAATTCCGAGCATTGAAAAAGCAAAGGAACTTCTGGGGTTTAAACCAAAAGTTGATCTGAACGAAGGCATTAAAAAAACCGCTCAATACTATAAAAAATATTCATAATTTTTGATATTCAATTAATGAAATTTTTTATTCCCATTCATTCTGTTTCAAGTTATGTATGCCTTAAAAAAATAATTGAAAAAGGTTACAAACCCGGAGTTGTTATAACTCATGAAAAATATGAACGGGAAAAACTTTCTAAAGATTTTTATATCCCTGTAGAAAAACTTTGTAAGAGGAATAAAATAAAACTCATACAATCCGATAATCCCGCTGAATATATCTCTGAACTTGAAAACTACGATGTTGGTATTTGTGTCGGCTATATGAAGATATTAAAAAAAGATTTAATCGATAAAGCTAAGTACGGAATATTTAATCTTCATTGCGGAAAGCTGCCGGAATACAGAGGCAGAGCGCCGATATCACGAACAATTATGAACGGCGATGCAGAACTTATTGCAACGCTTCATAAAATGGATGAGGGAGTTGATTCAGGACCAATAGCAGTTGAAACTAAAATAAAACTTACTTCGAAGGATGATGTAAATACTCTTTATAAAAAGTTCAGTGAGAATTCTTACAAAAGCATTGTTGAGCTTTTAAAAAAATTGAGAACAGGGGAGCTGAAGCTAAGAAAGCAAAGAAGCGTAAGCAATAAAGCGTACACCGTTTTAAGTGAAGAAGAGTGCAGAATTGACTGGAAGAAAAATACTAAACAAATATTTAATAAAGTGAGAGCTTTGAAAGTGCCTTATCCTCAGGCTTTTACAACTTTAAATGAAAAGAAATATTCTGTAAACAACGCAGGGATGACAAAACACGCTGCAAAAAATAAGCCGGGTATAATTGAAAAAATTGCCGGAGATAAACTGTATGTAAATACCAGGGATGGTATTATTAAAGTGAGTGAAATTTATTCAGATAATAAAAAAATTAATTTACTAAAAGATTTTAAAGCAGGGGACACTTTTAAATAATGAAAATAATTGATGCACATATTCACATTGGAAAATGGAGCGAGATTTTTTTAAATCTTGAATCAACTGTTGATGAAGCCGTTATTGAATTAAAAAAATCCGGAATTGATGAAGCTATCTGTATGCCTACGGACAGGACTTCAAATGCGGAACTGCT
>JBHEKU010000291.1:0-3905 GCA_041859205.1 Ignavibacteria bacterium
TGAAATACTAAACAACGTTACTTCTGATGAAGTACCTAACAGGCATAACGTCCTGCAGAATTTTGATCTGGTGAAGTCATTAACTGAAATGAATGAGAAAGAAGTTAAAGGACTCGAGATTTTTTTAAGCGAAGATGATAAAAAAAAATCGGAAGAGTGGATTAAAGAAAATGATTTACAGAATAAATTACTGATAGGCTTTCACGCAGGTTCTGCCGTTTTAAAAAATCATATCAACAAACGCTGGGATAAAGAAAAATTTGCTGCGCTTGGAAATCTGCTCAGAGAAAAATATGATGCAAAGATTTTGCTTTTTGGTAATGAATTTGATTTGAATCTCGAAATAGATGAGATGCTCGGCGGGCAGGGGATTTTAGCATCGACTTCAAACTATATGGACTCGATGGCGCGTATGAGATTTTGTAATTTGTTTGTATCGAACGACTCTGCCTTTCTTCACAGCTCAGCAGCCTTTAAAATCCCTACAGTGGGAATTTTTGGATACACAAATGCGCAGGAATTATTCCCATGGGGAACAAAACATTTAATCGTAAGAATAGAATTAGATTGCAGTCCCTGCTTTTATAATTCACCAAAGCCCGTTGAATGTTTATGGACAGGAAAAGATGAATTCAAATGTATGAAGTTAATTACAGTAGAAGATGTATTTGAAGCGTGCGAGATATTGCTAGCCAAGAAATGAAATACATAAGAGTTTTAGCTGTTAATTGTTAATTGTTAATTGTTAATTGTTAATTGTTAATTGTTAATTGCTAATTGATAAAGTCCCACACTATCGTAAATCTTGAAACAACATTCCCCAGCCCTCCTCTGTCATCACTCGGAAACATGAACGTATCATAGTAGAAGCTGTTAAAAATATTTGCCACAGTAAAGTTTATATTTGCGCGTCCAATTCTTGCGCCGATATAAAAATCCGCTAAAAATTTGTTATTGAAATTACTGAAATCTGTTACCTGTGAAGTGCTGCCCGAGTAAAATCTGTCGTCAATCGTTGTAAGATATCCTTTAGAATAATATTCGTAATTCATAATGAATTTTATATTCATCCCTAACTTTAAGTCCAGCTTATCTTTGAAAAATTTATTTCTATACGAAATATCATTCTTTGAAAATAACGGAAGTGAATTTTCAAAATTATTTATTCTTAAACTGTTTTCGGATTTCAAATTAAAATTTTTGTATGAAATATCTCCATTCACTTTCATCCACGATGTACCCCCGGAATAATTATATGCAGCTAACAAAGCAAAATCGTCAACTGTTAATTTTATCCCTGACTCATAATTACTTAATGATAATTTTGAATACAAAGGATTATTCGGATAATAATTCACTGTATTGATTCTGTTTGCGTCGCCGATTAAATCCAAAACAAATGAATCATTTTTTATTACATTAATCTTCATTTCTCCCCCGTAACTCATAGCCGTTTCAGAGCTGTCTTTAATAAAACTCTGCTCTGCTTTAAAAAGTCCTGAAAGGAAAAATCTGCTGTTAGTATAATCTAGTTTCCCTGATACAAAGCCAAAATTTGCTTTGCCGCTTTTTGTAATTCTTAAATCTGAAGTTAACTCGTAATCCGGATCGTATGTATTAAAATAATAATTGTTGAGTAAGGTCAGATCTATGTTCTGTGAAGTACCAAGTAAAATCTTTTTGTTGTATTTTA
Organism: Ignavibacteria bacterium; assembly: GCA_041859205.1. Taxonomy (GTDB): domain Bacteria; phylum Bacteroidota; class Ignavibacteria; order Tepidaquicellales; family Tepidaquicellaceae; genus JAFDZO01. The sequence continues at coordinate 1,694 of JBHEKU010000291.1, forward strand.
GATTAACACCAAATGTAGTTGTATTATAAAAATCGTTTATATAAGACTGAGTAGTATCTAATGGGAAATATTTCCCTCCGTAATTTCTGTAATAATTTGTGTAACAGAGCTGCATCATTGCAAGTGAGTTACTTCCGAAAGCCTGTGAATAAATAGTAAGTGAAGGATTGTAAGTTGTGCTCACCTCATTTCCACGGCTATCTAAAACTGAAGCTTTAGTATCACGCAAGCTATCTATTGCTGTTTCGCTGCTTAAATCTTTTCCATAAAAATCTAAACCATTATTTAGTCCTCTGGAGATTTTGGAGTAACTAAAATCTAACTTGAAATTCCATTTCGCTGAAGGGAACCAGCTCATTCTGCCGTTTGCTCTCCATGAACTGAAATCTGAATTAGTGTATAAACCATCTCCTGAATGGTTATTGGCTCTTATCAAAAAATTAAATTTATTTGAGAAGGGAATACTGAACGATGCATCGGCGAACAATGAGCCTGACCTGTCCTGCGAATATCTCAACTGCGAAAAAGGCTTTGGCTGAAATTTATCTTTTGTAATTATATTAATTGCTTTGCCATAGGAATTGATACCATAGATGAACGAGCTAATATTTGAAACCACTTCTATCTTTTCAATTTCATTAATCGAGATAAGTTCAGGATCAAATATTCCAAAAAAATTATTATTGATCTGAATCCCGTCTCTGAAAAACCCTATTTCATAATCAATAAAGTTATTATAATTTATTCTGTTATATTGTCCAAGTCCCTTATTGTTTACAAAAAAACCGGAGTACTCATTCAAAACTTCAGATACACTCCTCTTATCATTCCAGATAAAATCATTATAGGGAATTGTATCAGACTGCTGTGAGAACTGAACTGTGTTTTCTATTTTTAAAGTATCAAAAGGTATTCGGGAAAGTGAATCTGTTTTTCTGCGAAGAGAATCGGTTTGTGAGTATGATACAGAGTTAATAAACAAAAAACTCAGGAGTAAGTAAATGAAGATGTAGTATTTTTTCGCGGGCTTTATGATAAACAAAGATTAAATATTGTATAATAATATTTAATCTGAAAAGTCTTTACAATGATAAAAAATTAAGGAAGTTCTGTTGAAGTCTGAGGTTCATCCGGTTCGTCTGTTTCTTTTCTGTGCTTTATAATTTTTGCATCAACTAGAAAAATCACATCTTCGGCAATATTGGTTGAGTGGTCGGCAAGCCTTTCGATATTTCTTAAAAGGGTAATCGCATGAGAGCATGGCTTTATCAATTCTTTGCTCTCAGTCATTTCATGTATCAATCTGTCAAAAATATCCTCATAAGCTTTGTCAATAATTCTATCAAGCTTTATTATTTCTGCTGCCATTTCGGCATCATTGTTTACGAATGAATCAATTGCACCTTTAACTATTGACTGAACTTTCTTATACATTTCCGGCAATTCAATTCTATCAATGAGGTCTTTATATCCTATGAAGTTAATCGTACGTTCGGCAATATTCACGGCAATATCTCCCATGCGCTCCAGATCGTTATTGATGTTCATTGCGGACATTATCAATCTCAGGTCAATTGCAACAGGTTGAGTAAGCGCAAAAATTCGCTGGCACTGCTTATCAATTTTTACATCGTATTTATCAACCTTATCATCGCGTTCAATAACAATGTTTGCAAGTTCAATATTTTGATCATACAGAGCTTTGAAAGCAAGTTCTATCTGTTCTTCTACTAAGCTTCCCATTTTTATAATTCTTGTGCGGAGCTGATCTAACTCTTCTTCTAAATACTGATACATAATAAAATTTTTAAAATATAATTATATTTTTTATAAATTATAATTGCATTAGCCGAACTTACCTGTAATATATCTTTGTGTTCTTTCATCTTCAGGCTTTGTAAACATTTTTCTCGTCGAGCTGTATTCCACAACTTCCCCCGATAAAAAAAATGCGCACTTATCACTTACACGTGCTGCCTGCTGCAGGTTATGCGTTACAATTACTATTGTAAGATTATTTTTTAATTCGAAAATTAACTCTTCAATTTTCGAAGTGGCTATAGGGTCAAGCGCTGATGCAGGTTCATCCATTAAAATAATTTCCGGATTCACTGCAAGCGCGCGTGCAATGCAGACTCTTTGCTGCTGACCGCCTGAAAGCCCTATGGCAGATTCATTCAGCCTGTCCTTTACTTCATTCCACAAGGCAGCT
>JBHEKU010000045.1:0-20139 GCA_041859205.1 Ignavibacteria bacterium
TTTGCTGCGGCTAATGCATAAGGACCGCCTGAACCTATTGCAACTATGCCGTCATCTGGTTCAATTATATCTCCGTTGCCGGAAATTATGTAGGCTTTATCTTTACCAACTACTGCTAGCAGTGCTTCAAGCCTGCGGAGATATTTATCGCTTCTCCATTCCTTTGCCATCTCAACTGCTGCGCGGGCAAGATTTCCTTTGTACTGCTCAAGCTTCGATTCAAATCTTTCATACAATGTAAATGCATCGGATGTTGAACCTGCAAAGCCGACGAGCACTGAGTCGTTATAAATTTTTCTTACTTTTTTTGTTGTAGACTTTGCGACTGTAGTACCCATTGTAACCTGACCGTCACTGCCAATTGCAGCCTTGCCGTTACGCACCAGTCCGATTACTGTAGTCGACCTGATTTTATTTTCGTTGTTGTCGATTTTATTTTTGTTCAATCTTTTTTAAATTAAAATTTTAAAATGTTTCCCACATTACAACTTCACCACTATTTTTTATTTCAACACTAAACCACAAAAAACACAAAAGCTCACTAAAATATCTACGTTAATGAAATACTTATTCATAGTTCATAATTCATAATTAAATAGAACGTCTGAGTCTCGCCTTTGCCAGTCCCATTGCCTCTCTGTATTTCGTAACTGTTCTTCTCGCAATTTTATATCCTGCGTTAGTCATTTCTTTTACAAGAGCGTCATCGGTAAACGGATTCTTTTTATCTTCGTTATCGATTATCTGTTTCAATTTATCTTTTGCTTCTTTTGCCGAGACATCAAAGCCGTCTTCATTTGTAAGAGCATTGCTGAAAAATGATTTCAACGAATAAATACCAAAGTCCGTCTGAACATACTTCCCTTTCACTGCGCGGCTGACTGTCGATACATCCATAGAAATATCTTCTGCCACATCTTTTTCTATCATTGGTCTTAATCCCACGCCTTCATTATTAAACCATACATATTGTCTTTGCAGAATTGAGTTCATTACTTTAAGCAAAGTCTGCCTTCTGGAATTAATCGCATCTAAAAACCATTTCGCGCGGTTAAAATTATTCGATAAAAATTCTTTTGTATCTTTATCAATTTTATCACCGCTCTGATACATCTCCCTGTACGATTTATTGATACGAAGCGAAGGGACATTTTTTTCATTCAAATAAACTTCATAGTTATTATTTACCTTGGTAATAATAATATCCGGATAGATATAACTTTCCGCAGCGCCACTTTCAGTCTGGCCGGGCTTCGGGTTAAGCTTATGGATCAGCTCGAATATTTTTTTAACTTTCTCAAGAGATGTATTAAGTTCCTTAGCAAGTTTTTCGTAGTTCTTCAGGCGAAGCTCTTCAAAGAACTCGTTAACTACACGCAGCGCATTTTTCTTTACAAAAGAATCTATTGCAGTTCGTTCAATCTGAACCGATAAACACTCTTGCAGATTTCTTGCTGCAATACCGGCTGGTTCAAGTGAGCCTTGAAGTTCTTTTAAAACTTCTTCTACTTCAAGTATGGAAAAGAATTCATCTTTAAACTCAGTATCGAGCTTCAGCTCATCCATATCTCTTATCAGATCAATAATATCAGTTGTAAGATATCCTTCGTCATTCAATGAGCCGACAATTTCTTCTGCTATAAAAGCCTTCTTTGCAGGCAAGCCCATAAGATGAACCTGAAGCATTAAACTTTCATTTAAAAAAGATGCAGCCTGTATATTGGAGTTATCGTAGTCGTTCTGTGTTCCCTTAGATGCATGTTCAGCAGGGTCGTAATCCATTTCTTCCTTATTAAAATAATCATCCCAGTCAAGCTCATCTTCTTTCGTATTTTCAGACGGCTCTATTTCTTCATCTTCTTTCTTTGCATCTTCCTCATCTTTTTTTAATTCAAGATCTTTTTCCTCTTGTGTTTCATCCTTTACTTCATCAGGAGATTCCTCTTCTAGAAGTACATTTTCTTCAAGCTCTTTCTTTATCATCTGCTCAAGCGCCAGAGTAGGCACTGCAAGTACACTCTGATTAAGTATTACTTTTGGAAAAAGTTTTTGTGATAGTTTTAAATTTTGACTTTGTGATATCACTATACTTTTATTTTATTTGTTTTATTTAGAAATTTTTCTTTTGCAGCTTTGTAAAAATCAATTCCGAATTCATCTATTAATGGCTGCTTTAAAAACTCGAAAACCGTTTTATCTTCTGTAACACCTTTATCAAGCGCATCGTTGCACTCGGTAATTTTTTCGTAACGGATAATATTTCTCTTTTTACCGTATACTCTTACAGGGAATAAATAGCACGACATTGGTTTCTTGAATTGAATTTCACCTGCAAAATATGCCGTCTGAAATGCGCACTTGGCAATCCCCTTCTCGTCATAAAAGGAAAATACACATTCGTTATCATTATAAGTACTCACTGCGAGATTATGGTCGTGCTTGTAATAAAATCCTTCACGCTTTATAATATCCAGATGCCTCTCAGGAAGATATTTCAAAACCTTCGGCATTGCATGCTTCATCATGTTTATTTCCGATTCCATCAGCGGTGCGCCTTCCGTTCCCTGTATTGTGCAGCATGCTCCTTTGCATGCATTGAGGTCGCATGAAAATTTCACATCGAATATCCTGTCGTCTATTATATACTTGTCTAAATTTATTTTCATTTATTATTAAAACTTAACTCCGTTTGATACCGCCCCCTCGGTCCCCCTCCTTATTAAGGAGGGGAAGCAGACTCATTTTTTGTTTATTCTGAATTCTAAATTCTGCATTCTGAATTTATCATGCTCTCACAAAGTATTTTCCCGGAAGCTGTCTTACAATTCCTTTGAACTCCAGACTCAGCAACTCTACTAAGCATGATGAAATATTAAATCCGCTGCCTTCGTAAATTTTATCTATGTGAATAGGTTCAAATCCTAATATGTTATAGATAACCGTTTCTGACTTTGATAAGTTCGGCAAAACTTTTTTCTCTTCTTTATTCTTTGCCTTAACAAAATTTTTCATTTTGCTTTCAAGCTCAACCAATACATCATCCGCATTCATTACAAGCTTTGCAGTTCCTTTTTTTATAAGGTTATTCGTTCCTTCTGACTGCTTACTGTTCAGATGTCCCGGCACTGCAAAAACTTCCCTGTCCTGGTCAATTGCAAATCCCGCAGTTATCAGCGCGCCGCCTCTTGCATTACTCTCTATTATAATGGTGCCGACACTTATTCCGCTGATAATTCTGTTCCTCTTCGGAAAGTTCGGCTTATCGGGGAAAGTCCCGGGCGGAAACTCAGAAACAATTGCGCCAATTTCTGCAACTTCATCATACAACTTTTTATTTTCAGGCGGATAAATCACATCTACTCCGCAGCCAAGAACTGCATAATTTATATTCCCGAATTTGCATGCAGTCTTATGGCAGATTGCATCAACACCCTTTGCCATTCCGCTCATTAAAGGAATATTCATTTTAGAAAACTCCTGCGAAAAATTTTCGCACATCTGCCTTCCGTATTCACTTGGTGTTCGCGTGCCGACTATGCCGATAGAGTATACATCGTTCGGATTTAAATTTCCTCTGTAAAATAAAAGAACCGGCGCATCATAAATCGGTTTCAGATTCTTCGGATAATCATCTCTCAGGTAAGTTGTTATCCTGATATTTTTTTTCTCACAAGTTTCTAATAATTTTCCGAACTCTTTTTCCAGACTTTCAACTGCTGCCTTGCTTTTCCTAACGTTCTCAAAAGTCTTGAGATTATTAATACTTAAAATTTCGGTATTCTTTATGCTGAGCAAGTCCGCTTTAAAAACAGCCTCCGGACTTTTGAATAACTTAACGAGCGAGGCAATTTTTATATTTCCCATTCTTTCAATTCGTGAAAGGAAATATAAATATTTTATTTCATTAAACTCAGCCTCACTTAAGTTAAGGTTTTCACTCATTTTATTAATTTAAATATTATATCCTTTTAAATGAATGTCTAAAAAAAGTAGTAGAATTTTAACATATAAGCCTACAAATATTATAAATTAACCACAGAGTGCACAAAGAGTATCACAGAGAGCAAGGAGAATTTATTGAATATGATAAATGGTGAATCACAAATCAATAAATAAAAGAGGTTCACTCTCTGTGTTTTCTGTGTAAAACTCTGTGAGCTCTGTGGTTAATTTTCGGGTCAAAAAATAATTATTTTTACTGTTTTATTTTATAAATAAAAATGATAGTTTTGTAACTATATTATTACGGCGAATATTTATCTATACGTAATTTTGCAGATAAAGTAATTCGTTAAACAGATGCAGTAAGAACTATATATTTCAGTGTTTATTTTTACGTAATATTCTTTTAATTTAAGCCATTAATCAAAAAATACATAATTTGCAGACCCCGTTAAAAAGTAAGTTCTTGTTAGTCATGGCCGCCTTATGCATTTTTTTCTTCTGTTCTGAAAAATCGTATTCACAATGGATTCCAACAAAGGGCAAAAGCGGAACGCTTATTACGATGAAATACGGCGAATTCAATCAGTTTTATGACCCTGCCGGAAATCTTATCAGCCAAAATTCAAAGTTCAATAGATTCGATATAGATATTTTTAATATCACAGGTATAAGCCCGAGCGTAGGATTTTTTGTAAAATTCGGGATTGCAAAGCTCACGAATCAGGACCCCGTTACAGGAACAAAAAGCAGTTTTGGTTTTAAAAATCCAAGCATTGGTATGGTTTACCAGCTCTATAAAGGACCTCCCATTATGGGTCTTGAGCTTGAAGTAAATTTACCACTCCATTTCCCTAAGGATGTTGACCCTGCGCTTGATGCAGACTTTGCTACATACAGCATTGGCTTCACAATGGGTAACGGTATGCGAATTTTCAGAATGCCTTCATATTATAGTACCGGTATAAAATATAAATTCAGAGGCGCAGCAGATGCAGGCTCTGAAGTTTCACTTTACTTCACATTAGGCTCATCGATAAACAGATTAACAAGCTGGTATGTTACTTTAGAAACTAACAGAGGTCTGGACGGAAATCCGCAAAGCTCAACGAAAATTTCAGGAGCAATCAATCAGAAAGTTTCAAAGACAATGAGTCTTTCATTCGGAACTGAATATGTAATTTCAGGAAAGAACGTTTCAACTGGTCCGAGTATATTTGTAGGATTCAATTTCGGTTACTAATATTTATAAATTCTTACGGCTTTTATTTTAATAATAATAAATGGTAGATAAATTTTTTAGTGATGAGGTAACGATAAAATCTTTCAGGCGTGTATTTTATTTTACTTTAATAGTAGGGTTTGCTGCGCAGCTTGCAAGTTATTTCTACGAATACGTTTACGCCTATCCTGATGCCATCAGCCGCGCCGATATTGCACGAAGATTTTATGATTCGCTAACTCCCGGCATCAGCCAGCAGTTAGGTACTGCATGGCTTCCTATTCCGGCAGTTATGCTTCTTCCATTTACTTATTTTAATTTTCTCTGGTACACAGGCCTTGCAGGAAGTATTGTAAATCTTACCTGCTTCGTAATTACTTCACTTTGTATCTTCCTCTCGGTAAGACTTATCACCGAGCACAGACTTTCACAATATATCGCAGTTTTTATTTTTGTTATAAATCCCAACATTCTCTACCTCCAGACAACTGCAATGTCTGAAATGATTCTGATGATGTTCATGACTTCATCGGTTTATTATCTTCTTAAGTGGAATGTCACGGGGGAAAAAGTATGGTTCATTTATTCAGCGTGCTTGACTGCTCTTGCAGTAGGCTCGCGTTATGAAGGATGGACATTTGCTCTATGCATAATCATCGCAGTTGTTCTTTTATGCTTTGGTAAGAACAAAACAATGGTCATCCGCTATTCAATTTTATACATAGCTCCGACTGCTTTATTTGTAGGCTTCTGGCTCTATCATAACTGGAGTGTCTACGGCGACCCTATTGCATTCTTACGCGGTGAGTACTCTGCAGGGGCATGGTTTGAGAAAGGCGGCAGGTTCAATGCTAAAGGTGATTTATTATTCTCGCTCGTTGTTTACTTAAATAATATTGTTCAGCTTATAGGTACTATACCGCTGCTCTTATTCGGCGTTGGTGTTATAATATATTTCTTAGTCAATAAGTTCAGATTCTCCGCTATTACGCCATACGTATTTTTGATTTCGATTCCCGTTACTATTTATCTTGTCTATGCCGGTTCGATTATTATTGAAATGCCGAACATTGAACCTTACGGATATTATAATGCGCGGTATGGAGTGTTTATTATTCCCGGCGTTGCATTCTTCATAGGATATTTATCATATAAAATTTACGAGTACAGATATTATAACAATCTTCCCTATTACATCGGCTATTTTGTTTTAGCTTTGATTATTCCGCTTAGCTATTATTACAACTGGCCGAAAGGCGCGCCTGTAATTGTTGAGACAGCATTCTTTAATAATTCTCGTCCTGAAATTAACAGAGCTTCTGAATTTTTAAGAATGAACTACCGCGCAGGAACAATATTTTACGACGGAGTTAACTTCTCTTTAAAGCCCTGGACAAAGATTGATATCAAAGACAGAATCTATCCTGAAAGCTGGGAAGTCGGGCCAAAGACTTTAGCCCGTCCTCAGGATTATGCTTCATGGATTTTAATCGATAATAAAAATCCTTACTACAGATTAAGAGATAAGATTGACCCTATTATTCTGAACAGGTATTACGATTTGCTCTACGTTGATAACGGTATTGAAATCTACAAGAGAAATGCTCCTATAGAGCCGGTCACAGTAGACCTGAATAAGAAAGACGAAGAAGAACCGCTAAAATAATTTTCTACAATTAAAGTTATGCTGCATTAATGAAACATTATACCGGAATACTTCTTGTAATTGTTTGCACATTTCTGGGAACAGCAGCACAGATTCTTTTTAAACTCTCTTCCAATACAGCAGTAACTCAAAAACACAGTTTAATAGACACGGTAATGAATCCTGTTCTCATAGGAGGATTCATTGCTTACGGTCTAAGCTTCCTTATACTCACAATCGCATTAAAGGAAGATGACCTTTCCACATTGTATCCTTTTATAGGATTAACATACGTGTGGGTAAGCATTATCTCCCCTCTTTTTTTCCCGTCAGATACATACAGCGTTTTAAGATTTGCCGGAGTTACGGCTATTGTTGCCGGAGTTTCCTTCATAGGTTACGGAGGCAAAGGGGGTGATAAACGTGGAAAATAGACCAACAGAACTCTGGGCAATCGGATTAGTTATACTCAGCACAATCATAGGCGCTGCAGGACCTATCATGATGAAAGTCGGTGTGCGCGATATGAAGATGTCTCTCTTCAATATCATTAAAAATCCGCGTATAATTTTTGGAGCTTGTATGATGGTAATCTCTGCAGGTGTTTACATCATGGCGTTGAAAGGCGGCGAGCTCAGTGTGCTTTATCCTTATGCTTCACTAAGTTATTTGTGGGTTACACTCATTTCAAAATTCTACCTTAAAGAAGAAATTAACACCCCTAAAATTGCTGGCATTGCTTTAATTATTCTTGGCATCATTCTCATAGGGCTCTCCAATAAATAATCACATTTATTTTTCATAGAGATACTTCTTCAGTATTTTAAACAGACCTTTTTTATCAAACGGCTTTTGAATGTACTCATCAAATCCTTCGGCAAGAAGCCTTTCCTTATCCCCTGCCATTGCTAAAGCTGTGGAGGCAAGCACCGGAGTTTTTTTGTTCACTTCACCATCTCGTATTCCTTTCAGAAGTTCAATACCGTTTATACCCGTAGTAAACTGTATATCAAGTATTATCAGATCAAACTTTTCAGTTGAATAATCTTTCAATGCTTTTACAGAATCCTTTACCGTTTTCACATTAAAAAAAGGCGAGAGAAGCTTGTTTATATAAAAACAATCTACGTCATTATCTTCAACTACTAATATTTTTTTCTCCTTGGATTTAAATATTTCCCAGTTGTATTCATTGCTGCCGTTTCCATTATCTCTATTATAAATAATTAAATTTCCATTACCGTTTCTATTCATATTTTCAGAGCTTTTGCTCAGGCATGGCAAGAAAATAGAAAACTCACTGCCCTCACCTACGCGGCTCGTAACTGTAATATGTCCGCCCAGCAGCTCAACAAATCTTCTTGCAATAGATAAGCCTATGCCTGTACCTTCGTAGTTTCTTTTTAAACCTTCGCTTGACTGTCTGAATCTGTCAAAAACAATTTCAAGGTCTTCAGGGCTCATTCCAATTCCCGTATCGTTAACTGTAATATTTATAAATTGAAGACCGTCTTTTTCTACTTTATTCAATACAAGTTTTACGTAGCCCTTATGCGTGAATTTTACAGCGTTATCCAGCAGCTTGTGAATAATTTTTTCATAGGCTGCAATGTCAATTCTGCACATCAGATTTTCAGATTTTATATCTATCAACATATCAAGCTTTTTTGAAACGCTCTTCTCAAACTGTTCAAAAACTCTTCTCGTTGTGTTAACTAAATTCACCGCTTCTTTCTTCAACTGAACTTTTCCCGATTCAATTACAGACAGATCAATTAAGTCGTTGAATGTATCCAGCAGCCTCCTGCCGCTTATCTGTATAGCGTCGATGTAAGATTTTTGTTCATGGTCTTGTATTTCATTTGCAAGCATATCAGAAAAGCCCAATATTCCATTCAATGGGGTGCGAAACTCGTGACTAAGATTTGTAAGAAAAATTGTTTTAAGTTTATTCATTTCTTCAGCCCGTTCCTTTGCGTTATTCAGTTCCTGTTCTACAATTTTTCTCTGGGTAATATCTATAAATTTTATTATGATGTAATTTACTTCATCCAGCGATATCTTTAAAAAATTTGCAAGTATAGAATTTACTTTACCCGATTTACTTTTAATGTCCAGCTCAAAATTCTTTATGTAGTGCTTCTCTTTAAGCTTCTGCTTTACTTCATTCTCATATATCTCTGTATCAAAAAATCCGAAATCAAAAATATAACTGCCTATAGCTTCGTTTTCTTTACAGCCGCTGAAATCGCAAAAGCCGTCGTTTACATCCATAATTAGACCTGAATCGAAGTTAACTATGCATGCTGGCACCGGAGAGTAATGAAATATCTTCGAAAATTTTTCTTCAGATTCCTTAAGCTTTTTTTCCGCATAATTCTTCTTCCTGTTCAGGTCCATTTTTTCAATTGCAGTATGAACTGCAGGTCCCAGCCTTGATAAATTCTGTTTCAGTACATAATCATCTGCTCCTGATTTTATTATCTCTACCGCTCTTTCCTCATCAAGCGTGCCTGTAATTTTTATGAAAGGAGTGAAAGGGGCATGTTCGTTCCTGTAACTTAGCACTTCAAGTCCGTTAAATGACTGAAGATTGTAATCACTGAAAATTATATCCGGAGGATTTTCATGCAGCTGCTTTTTCACATCTTCGAATTTGTAAGCATTCACATACTCAAAATCAAAACTATTTTTTTTGAGCTCTCTTACTATAAGTTCAAGGTCGTACTTATTATCTTCGATGATAAGTATTTTAATTTTTCCCATGGGGGTTTTATTTATTTTTAATCTGTGCCTGGAGGAAAATAACAAGATTGGGCAGTATTAATTTTTATTTGGTATCGTAAAGGAAAAAACTGTTTCTTCGTTAATTTTAGATTCAGCGGAGATAGTTCCGCCGTGAAGCCGGATAATTTTTTCACATAGTGCCAGTCCTACTCCGTTACCGGGAAACTCAGAGTCTGAATGCAGCCGCTGAAAAACTCCGAATAACTTATTTGCATATGCCGGGTTAAATCCTGCGCCGTTATCTTTTACATAATACCTTACACCCGTATCAGTTACGTTACATCCTATTTCAATCTGAGGATTTTCCTTCTTCGAACTGAACTTTAATGCATTCGAAATAAGATTTTTCCACACTTCAAACATGAGAACCTCATCTACATAAGCAGGAAGCAATGGTTTTATGTTGAAGAATGTTTTATTTTTGTCCTCGCTTCCTATTATTACAATTGCATCATCTACAAGCTTTCTGAAATCAGTTACATTATATACAAGGGCTTTTCTTCCAAGCTTTGAAAAATTCAAAAGCTCATCTATGAACACTCCCATCTTCACAGCATTATCTCTTACAATATTCAGAAGCCGCTTGCCTTCATCATCTAATACATTTTCATATTCATGTAGAACAATTTTTGAAAATCCGTCAATCGATCTTAACGGCGCTCTTAAATCGTGAGAAACTGAGTAAGTAAAAGACTCTAGGTCTTTATTCAGATGCTGCAGCTCGCTTATCTTAGTATCCATTTCCAAATTCAGCTCTTTTACCTGTTCATAGCTTTTTTCCAGATCGACCTCAGTCTGTCTTTTAGCGGTAATGTCCCGGAAAATTAATACTGCTCCCGTTACTTCATCTTTTTCATTCATAATGGGGGCAGCGCTGTCATCTACGTGAATTTCACTGCCGAATTTATCAAGCAGAATAGTATGATTATTCAAACCGACAATTTCCTTAGTTTCAATCGCCCGCTTTACAGGGCTTGGCACAACTTCCCTCGTTCCCTCTTTGTAAATGTTGAAAATAGTTTCAATGTTTCTTCCTATTGCTTCATCAGATGACCATTTCGTAACACCTTCCGCAACTTTATTTATAAAAGTTATAATGCCTTTAGCATCGGTAGTAATCACGGCATCACCTATACTGATAAGTGATGTTGAAAAGAACAGCTTGCTCTGGTTTGCTTCAGCTTGAAGTTTTTTCCGCAGCTCATTTTCGCGTCTTAAAGATATGAATACAAAAATTATTATCCCGAAACTTATGGCAAAGCCTATAGAATAGCTCCATAGAGTATTTCTGCTACTGGCAAGAGTTACTACTTCATTATTTTTTAAAATTAAATTTTCTTTTGTAAGTAAATCTTTCATCACTGAGCGGATAGAATCCATGTACACTTTACCCAAATCGGAATTTATTCGTGCAATTACAGAATCTTCAAGTCTTTTTTCTTTTAACTCTACAGTGAAATTCAGTTCATAAAATTTTTTATTTATTAATCTTTCAAGCAGCGAAAAATCATACAGTTTTTCCGGGCTTCCGGATATATTGTTTTTATATTCTTCGAGGAGAATATTAATTTCTTTTTTAGAGCCGAAATATGGTTCGAGATATGAATTGTTGCGCGTAATAATATAACCTCTTTGCCCGGTCTCCCCGTCTATTATAGATTTTTCTATTCTGGCAAGCAGGTTTATTTCAGTGTATGATTTTTTAACAAGCTCTGCATTATCATGCAGTGCCGTTAAATTAATGTATACGGCAAACGAAATTGCAATAAGTATTAATATAGCACATAGAAATGCTGCATTAATAATTTTCCTTTTTTCCATCCCTATAAAACTATTTTGAATTACATATCATTGACTATTGTGGAGTCGATATGATAATTATTTCCCCTCTTTACTACACAAAATATAGTATGCGCACTATTTATATAACAAAATTAATAGAATTAATTATTGATTAATCATAATTCTCTAAAAATTCAATTTACAATAGTATCAATACTATCTTACAGCGTAAATTTTTTTATTAGTTAAGTTAAAATTTAATTTTTTAGACTATTTTTTTGTAATTACCGGAATAAAAAGTATAAAAAAATTAATTTCTTTGTCAATTTAAAAAATTGAAAAAGAAATATCCTCTCATTGGGATAGAGAATTTTGAAGGGAGTTAAAAAGGCGCTTAGTACTTTGCACTTTTTTACAACCTTTTAGATAAAAAAGTTATTAAAAATGCCACTCGGGTTTAAGATAAAAATATTTTTAAAAAAAAGCAATTTCAATATGTAAAATTTTATAATAAATTTATAACCTGAAAAACATTTTTTTAGACCTTGAAAAAAACGAATTCATTAATTGTATTTGGTCTATCTGAATTGAAGTTATTTCACAAAAACGGTACCTTAATCTTTCCAATAATTTAACCATAAATTAAATGAAATCTCTTATTCTTTCTTTCTTTGTAATTTTATGTTTGATTGGCGTAAATGGATGTGTAAATGTTGACCAGAAAACAACTTTGAAAGAAGACGGCTCGGGCACAATAAAACTTCACTACTGGACTTCTATGAAAAATCTATCAATGGGCGAAGAAATAGGCGGCTTCTCATTTTCTGAATCGGGTGTAAAAACGAATTATACTGCACCGGGAGTAGAACCCTCGGATATTAAAATAACTGAAAACACAGACGACTCCACCAAACACGTAAACCTTACTGTAGGCTTTAAAGATTTTAACAAACTGAGCGATGCAAAAGGATTTGCTAAATCCAAACAAGTCTGGGCAAAAGGAAAAGACGGCATGGATTTCAAATACACTTTACTAAAAGATACTGCTAATGCCGGCGGAATGGGCATGGAAGAATTCAAACTTAATTATGAATTCGCAATGCCGGGTGAAGTTATCGTAACCAATGCAACCTCTAAAGACGGAACAAATTTAAAATGGAGCAAAACTGTTGCTGACCTTAAAGACGACGTAGTAATGACTGCTACCATAAAAGGCGGCGGAGATAAAAAATGCGGGCTGTTCGGTATGGAATTACCTGTGATAGTTTTCTTCGGACTTATGTTTGGCTATACTCTTAGAAATAAAAACAAAAAGAGAAAATAATATTTTTTTAATTTACAATTTTTTTAAGGAAGGCAATTCTATTGAATTGCCTTTTTATTATTAACTGCCCCAGTAAAATTCCACTCCATTCATCTTATTAATATTTACAATTTGTTTACTATAACTTGATATTGATTGTGTATATTTTAGTTTAAAATCTAAATGTACTCAAACGAAGAACTACTTGAAGAATTAATTTCTTTGAGAGAGAGTATTATTTCAGAGGGGCTAAAATTATACTCAGCGTATCAAGCGCACATTACAAGGGAGCAGTTTAAATACAGCGCTCTTAACTTATCCTATTATGTAGCAGCCAGAAGGCGCGATCTTAGGAAAATACAAACCTACCTTACAGCAAACGGATTATCTTCACTCGGGAGAAGCGAGTCGAGAGTAATGGAAACTCTTGATTCTGTAATTTTGAATCTTAACTCCATAACAGGAAACAAAATATCATTGGATGTAGAGCGTCCTTCTTTAGAGAAATTTTTTAAAGGTGAGGATATACTAAAACAAAACACAGTAGAAATTTTCGGAGAATCCTTCCGTGACAGAGATGTTAAGATTATGGTGACATTGCCTGAATCGGCTTCAGAAGATTACAAACTTGTAAAGAATTTACTGATATCAGGGACTAATATTTTCAGGATAAACTGCGCTCATGATACTCAGGAAGACTGGGAACGTATGATTCATAATATAAGAAGAGCTGAAAAAAGCACAGAAATAAAAGCAAAGATATCCATGGATATAGGCGGTCCTAAAATAAGATTAAAAGACTTAAAAACTCCGAAGAAAAAACAATCAAAAGTTTTTAAAGATGAGCTTATACTTCTTACAAAGGAAAAAAAGAATACTGAACAATTCGGTTTTTCCTGTCGCTGCTCTATACCGGAAATTCTTGACGAAGTAAAATTAGGAAACCGGGTTATAATAGATGACGGAAAAATTATAACTGAAGTTGTTGATATAGTTCCTGAAGGTATTTTGTTGAGAGTTAAGAGTATTTCTCCGGAAGGAAAAAAATTAAAGAATGATAAAGGAATTAATTTCCCTGATTGCGAATGCAAAATCCCGCCTATTACAAAAAAAGATAAAGCCGATATAAAGTTTATTCTGAATAATGCCGATATACTCGGCTACTCATTTGTACAAAATGCAAATGATATCGATTTACTTGAAGAAGAGATTATGAAAAATGAACCTGTAAATAAAAACATTGCTATAATTGCGAAGATAGAGACTAAGCTTGCAGTTAATAATCTTCCCGGCTTAATTGCCCATGCAGCGGGAAAATTCCCGTTTGCAATTATGATTGCGCGCGGAGATTTGGCAGTCGAAATCGGCTATGAGCGCCTTGCTGAAATTCAGGAAGAAATTTTATGGATATGCGAAGCAGCTCATGTTCCCGTAATATGGGCTACACAGGTTCTGGAAACTTTGGTAAAAGACGGAATACCTACCAGAGCGGAAATTACAGATGCTGCTATGTCTGAACGGGCAGAGTGTGTAATGCTCAACAAAGGGGAATATATAGTGGAAGCTGTGAACATCCTCGATAATGTACTACGGAGAATGCAGCTGCATCAGTTAAAGAAAACACCGCAGCTGCGCGCATTAAAATCCTGGTAAACCTACTAGACCGGTTTGAACTGTTCAAACGCCTGAGAGCATGCATCACAATAGTGTATAGCGCGGCAGAGAGTTGGTCCGAAAGGATTTCGAAGCCGCGTTTTTTTACTGCCGCAAAACGGACATTCAACATTGGTCAGCAAATCAATCGAAATTAATTCATTGTTAAGATGAGCAGGCAATGCAAAGCCCGATTCTTTAAGATGCTTTCTCCCCTCTTCAGTTATCATATCAGTCGACCATTGTACATCGTAATCAACCTTTACTTCAACATCTTCTACAGGAAGCTCTAATACTTTATTCTTAATTTCAGATTTTAAAATTTCAACTGCAGGGCATCCTGCAAAAGTAGGAGTCATTTTTATTTCAACTTTGTTATCAGCCGAAATTTTTATTCCCGTTATCATCCCAAGCTCAACTACAGAGACACGCGGAATTTCCGGGTCCTTTACTTCATTAAGTAATGAAATAATTTCTTCTTCAGTAATAAGTGTTAATTCATCCATATCGTACATTGTTTGTAATGATTTTACCATTCTGCTGCAGGGTCAATTGAATAAACTTCCGTCATTTCATCAAGCAGCGGCTGTAAAAATTCTGTGTGATATCCTTTTCTTCCGCCAAAGGCTAGTGTACTAAGATTTGCTTCATTTACATCAGGCATCTTCAAATTCGATTTTTCAATTATTTCGCTTACTATATCCGTCCATACTTTCTGTAACAGTTCTTCTCCGTCAAAAACTCCCGAATCAATCAAAACACTTTCATAATCCGATTTTTCAAAAATTCCCAGCGCCAGCGGATAACATTCGTTAAGCGCTGCCTGCATCCTTATATTGCTTTCATCAGTAGCTTTTCCTAACTGGCTTATCCATATATTGGCGTGCATCGTATGATACTTTATTTCGCCTCTCACTTTCTTTGCAAGATTTGCCAAAGGCTGACATGAGGACTTTGTAAGCATATCAAAACGAATCGCGTCAGCAGTATCGAATAAAAAATGTCTCATTAAGCTGAAATCATAATCGCGTATCGGATACTCTACAAAGTGGCAGCAGTAAAAGTTCTTTTCGTTGCGGGTAAATGCAAGTGTATCCGCATCAGCTTCTCCCATAGAGTGCAATATATTATATAGTGCCTGGGCATGTCCAAGCTTATCCTGCGTCATTGAAGAAAATGCAATATCTTCTTCCAGTATTGGTCCAAGACCTGTCCATTCTGAATTTCTATGACCGATGATTAAATCGTCGTCTGCCATTCTGAAAAGCAGATTTTTTATTGCCTGCGTATTGTCGCTCATTGCTTCGCCTCCTCAGGATTTTTCTTGTGTTCTTTTTTGTACTTATTAATTCTTTCCATCACCTTGTATCCGCCGGCTTCTCTGTACATTTTTTCGTTGTTCGTTTCATACATATCCTCGTCTTCAAAATCAGTAGTGAAAATATCTGCAGTCTTCACAACCCATATATTTACGCACTTGCCTCTTCTGGCGTACTGCTCTTTCGCAGAGAGAAATGCCATTTCAGGATTCGGTGCATGCAGCGAACCTACGTGAATGTGATGGTCTCCCTTCTTTGCCTGATGGAAAACTTCGTAAGTCTGCCACTGGTCAAGAGGAGTAATTTCAATTTTTAGTTCTTCGTCCTTTGGAATATCAGCCCTTGTTATTCTCGGATCGAGCGATTTGATGGTGGAGTCGGGTTTCAATTATTTATTCTATAATGTTCTCGTTCCGATGTTGCAAATCCAGCTTTAGCGGGACTCCAGCGTCGGAACGTGTATAAGTAGGATATGACTTCCCCCTCCTTACTAAGGAGGGGGACTGAGGGGGAGGTTAAAGGACAAGAACAACCAATGGATTACAATTCCCATTAACCCCTCCCTAACCCTCCCCTTAGTAAGGGGAGGGAATATAAAATTAAAGTACTTTTAAGCCAATGGTGTTATATACTGCTCTTCCTGCTTCATCAATGCCTTGCGCACCCATTCACCGCGTTCTTCAGCCATTTTTCTGACGGCAAGTCTTTCCTTATTACAAGGTCCGTCACCGTTAATAACTCTTTTAAATTCTTCCCAGTCAGGCTCAGTATAGTTCCACTTACCTGTTGCTTCATCTAATCTTAATTCAGGGTCAGGAATTGTTAATCCCAAGTCCCATATCTTCGGTACGTACATATCTAAAAATTTCTGACGCATATCATCGTTGCTTGCCATTTTTAATTTCCATCTCATCATAATTGTATTGTGAACTGAAATCTTATCCGATGGTCCGAAGAAATGCATTATCGGTTTCCACCATCTGTTCAATGCATCCTGCACCATTGCTCTCTGAGTTGGAGTGCCCGTTGCAAGGAACACAACATTATCGTGTCCGTATTTCAAATGGAAACTTTCTTCTGTGCAGATTCTTTCAAGCGCGCGGCAGTAAGGACCGTAACTTCCCTTTGAGTTCGCTACCTGATTTATAATTGCGCCTGCATCTATAAGCCATGCTATCACGGCAGTATCTGCCCATGTTTCGGCAGGATAATTAAAAACATTCGAGTACTTCGATTTTCCCGATATCAAATCATTTATCATATCTTCGCGTGACTTGCCCAAAGTCTCCGCTGCGCTGTATAATAACTGAGCGTGCCCGACTTCATCCTGTACCTTTGCCATCAAAGCAAGCTTGCGTTTGAATCCCGGTGCGCGTGTTATCCATGTGCCTTCAGGAAGAGCGCCGATAATTTCGGAGTGCGCATGCTGCTCAATCATTCTGATAAGCTGCTTGCGATAGTCCGCCGGCATCCAGTCAGATGGTTCAATTTTTTCGCCCGCTGCTATTCTCGCTTCAAAAGCTTCCAGCTTTGCCGCATCATTAACTGAGGCATCATTCTGGTTGTTTGTGTTTGTATCTTCGTAGATGTATCCGCCGCCGTACATAATTTTTTTATTTAATTATTTTGCATTATACAGAAATAAAACTGTATTATTTGCATTATAATTTCAATTTAATGTATTTAGATTAGAGAAAAAAGTTGCTTATTTAACCACAGAGGACACAGATTAATGTACACAGAGAACACAGAAAAAGATTTATAATTATAATATATGTTTTCCTCTGTGTATTTTGTGTATAAACTCCGTGTCCTCTGTGGTTAAGGCAGTTAAATTAGGTTATTAAAATAATGAGAAACGAAAACACTCCCGTAAAATTCTTCATCTACGCTTTTTCCATATCAAGCATATACACATTTTTATGCTTCGTAATTGTAATGCTCACTCACACAGATTTTTTTCTCTTCCTGCCGGGATATGCAATAGGGGTTTACTCAATTGCCTCCCCCATTCTGTTATTTGTATTTGGCGGAGTTTACCTCGCATATAAAAAATACATCCGCGCCACGTTTCCAATGTGGCTTATATATTTTAATTTTATATATCTGGTTTTACTCCTCTGCTCGTTAATATATAGTTTGATTTTTTATAAGGAGCTGTAGAGGGGAATACATACAAAAAATTTATTAATAATAGACTAAATCTAAAACTCTCAGCCTTTGTTCCTGAGTTAAATTTTTATATGCGTCAAAGTAAGTTTGTATTGCAAAAATAATAGACTTAGGAGTTTCTGAATCTTGCTCAGTTAAATACCATCCCATTCCACCTCGATATAATGTTAATTGGTTTTTTCCAGATACCCTAGTATAAAATCCTTTATCCAATTGTATTAAAAATTCTATCCATGTTATATTACTGGGATTGATACGGGAAATATCTTCATTGCTTAAAGTAAATTTTTGCATTTCATACATTCTATTGATTTCTCTGAAAAAATAAGCTGCATAAACAATCTTACTAATTGTCTCAGCATCTTGTACATTCAGTTTTTCCTTAGATTCGATCTCCTTAGTTATTTTTTCGTCGACATTAAATAACTTTAAAAGTTCTGCCAATTTAATAATGTGGAAAGATTTATTTTTTGACTCTCTCTGAAATTCAGTTATTAGTTCAAACCTGGGATATAGAGTATCATTGTCACTTTTATATCGCCAATCATTTTTTTCATCCGCAGAAACAAAAATAACATTTTTTTCTTTCTTACCAATTTCTAAAATAGTAAACCAAATTAATAAATCCCCAATACCTTCATCCTCTTTAGTAATTTCATCTTTATAACCCGGGGGTATATTATGTAAGTATCTCCAGGATAAATCATTTCGAATCTTTTCTTTATCTATTTTAAAATCGTAAATAATGTTTCCTTTAAAAATGTCTTTGTATGCAATGCTGATTGGATCGTCCCAATTCCAATTTTTAACTTGATCTCTAACTTCTAGAATTTTTTTTCTATAATCTTTTATAAGATCGTTTATTTGTTTTTCTGTTTCTTTTAATGTGGTATATTCACTTAACTCCTTCAATAGAGGATAATCACCTAAAGTTATTGTAGGTAACTTTGACTGTTTACTATTTAAGGTTTGAAATATTTGCTTTAGTTTTTCAGGTCTATTTTTTGCGAACTCCCTTGCGACTTGTCCAGGTATAATTAATCTATTTTCTTTTATTAGTTGTTCATAAACTTTCTTAATTTCCTTTAAACTATCACTACTAGTAGTATAAGGAAGTAAAAGTGCATTTGTGTCAATAACAAAAATACAATCCTTTTTAATTTCTTCAATAGAAGATACAGTAAAATCAAAAATTTTTGTGGCATCAGGGTAAACACTATTTGCTATAAAAATATCAAAATCTTTTTTGTTTTTTTCTTTTCCGTCGCTCATAATAGATTAATTATATTAAAATAAATCCATAAATAATAATTATCAATTCAGTTATATTATTTAAATTCATTATGTAAGATGCCTAAACTAAAAAAAAACTTTTTAAATTGTTTTATAATAACTATAGGAATTCTAGGAATTCTGATCATAGCTTATGGAGTATATTTATTTATAGATATTAATAGTCATAAAATTGCAACGCCTGAACAGTCTAATTTAGGCCAATTTTTGAGTGGCACAGCTGGGATTTTTATTACCTTAGGTACCTCTTGTTTTTTTATTGCAACATTACTACTAACTATTTCAGAATTAAGAATACAACAAGAGAATTTTAGGAGTGAAAACAAAAGATATTTAGAAGATAAAAAACTTTCTAGATTAGAAAGTTTTGAAACTAAATTTTTTAATAGATTAGCTTTTTTAGAAAATGTTGTTCAGGAATGCTATATTGAAATATTGGATAGAACAAATGGCAAAGAATTTAATTGCGAAGGAAGGGATGTTTTTTTTGTTTTCAATGATATATTTAGAATGAATGTTTCAAATAATTTACCAAAAGATGATTTTGCTTTTCATTCATTACACCACAATGATTCAAGATATTTGAATTTTGTAGATTATTATCGCAAAGACAATACAGGTCGAATAAATTTTGATTTTTTCCTTAACAATTTTTACATGATAAGCCTATTAATTCACTCTAATTCCGAATTAACGCGTAATCAAAAAGAAGAATATTATGATTATTTATTTAGCCAATTAGATCCTGAACAACTTTATTTTATGGCTTTTGTGTTACATCAGAATGAAATCCATTCCGAATTACAATCATTGTTTCAAAATTACATAAATGTATTGAAAAAATGGTTGCCAAGTGAAAATTTATACTATTCTGCAACAACAGAAACAATTAGTAAACAATTTAGAATTAAACTCTGATAATTCTATTCCCGCCATTGTTAGTGCTAACTCAGCTTCAGTGGGGTTCTCAACCATAATGGTAGAAACTAATCAGACTTTTTAACCACCCCTAACCCCTCCT
>JBHEKU010000092.1:0-7658 GCA_041859205.1 Ignavibacteria bacterium
ATATGCTTCTTTTAGTTCCATATAATTTAAAGAATAGCTCAATAGGAATAATTACCTGACTATCAAAGCTCATTCCTAGCAGACTTCCCTGTTTTTCTATTACTCCAATTACTCGGAAATTATACGAACCGATTTTTATAGCTTTACCAATAGGATTTACATTTTCAAAAAAAGCTTTCTTTACATCTGCGCCTATCATTGCAACAGGATATCCCCCGTCAGACTCACGTTGTGTCATAAATCTTCCTTCACTCATATTAATTCCGAGTGTTGCCTGATATTCAGCCGTTGTACCTATTGTCCGAACGTTCTCAAGGACTAAATCACCGTACTTCAGAGTTTTCATTGAGCCTACACTCGGGCAAAGAGCAGTTGCGCTCTGAATATTTCTTTCTACGAAAGTAAAATTGCCCATGTTAATATCTTTCCTGTTCTTATAAACATTCCAGTCTTCTTTTCCGAACCACTCGAATTTCTGAACATATAACACATCTGCGCCTACAGCTTCGATGCTTTTATTAAACGCTCTGTTAATGCCTTCAATAGCCGTCTGCATAATTGTTACGGCAGTGATGCCGATTATAATACCGAGGGCAGCAAGCACTGAACGAAGCTTATTCGCAGTGATTGCACTGATGGCAATTACGAAACTTTCCTTTAGTTCAAGAAAAAAATTCAAAGTGTTTTTATAATTTTATTCAACAGGTACTGCTGTTTTTTTTACTTTGTCCGGATTAATCATATCCGATTCAATCTCACCGTCCCTTATCTTAATAATTCTGTGTGCATGCTTGGCAATATCTTCTTCGTGCGTTACAAGTATGATTGTATTTCCGTTTTCGTGAAGCGTTTCAAATAATGCCATTATTTCCTCACCCGTTCTTGTATCAAGATTTCCTGTCGGTTCATCGGCAAGAATAATTGCAGGGTTATTTACTAAAGCTCTCGCAATAGCAACTCTCTGTCTCTGTCCGCCGGAAAGTTCATTCGGTTTATGTGTCATTCTGTCACCAAGCCCGACATTAATTAAAGCGTTCTCTGCTTTCTCTAATCTTTCTTCCTTACCCATTCCCGAGTACACCAATGGCAGCTCTACATTTCTTAACGCATCTATTCTTGCAAGAAGATTGAAAGTCTGGAATACAAATCCGATATCTTTATTTCTCACTTCGGCAAGCTCCTGGTCATCCATTTCACTTACATTCTGACCGCGTAAAATATAATCTCCCGATGTTGGAGTATCCAGACATCCTATGATATTCATAAGAGTTGATTTACCCGAACCCGAGGGTCCCATAATCGCAACGTATTCGTTCATGTGAATTGTAACATCGACACCTTTGAGCACTGTAAGATCTTCAGAGCCCATCACATAAGTCTTATATATATTTTTTAATTCTATTACTGTTTCCATTTTTTGATTGGCAGTTTTAAATAAATTATTCGCCGTCTTTCTTTTTCATTTTTACTTCGTTATCAACTTTAACTTTTGAGTTATCCTCTAAGTCTTTTGTAATTGCTTTGTAACTGCCTTTAACTACTTCAAGGTCATCCTGCAGACCTTCAGAAATTTCAATATAAGTATCATCGCTGATACCTGTCTTTACATTTCTCTTTTTAGCAACACCGTTCTCCACTATGAAAACGATTTCCTGAGGTTTTATTTTTTTATCTTTTTTGCCGTCAGTTTTTCTCTGTAGATTTTCATTTTCAGTATCCATCTGGTTATTATTCATAGTCATATCTTCTCTTACTGTAATACTTTGTATCGGTACAGCTATAACGTTATTTTTCTTTTCAACTTCCACATCAACTGTGCAGCTCATTCCCGGGCGGAGTTCATTATCTTTATCAATTATTCTTACTTTCACAATAAAGTTTACTACCTCTTCCTGTGTTCCAAGTCCTTTACTTGTTGCAGTGTTTGCGATTTCATAAACATATCCTGTAAATGTTCTGTCAGGGAATGCATCAACTTTTATTCTTGCTGTATCACCGATATTTATTAAACTTACATCAGTTTCACTTACATCTATCTGACATTCCATTGATGATAAATCAGAGATAGTCATAATTCCCGTTCCCTGGTTAAAACTTGTACCAAGAACTTTTTCACCGACTTCATTATTAAGCTGTGTTACTGTTCCGCTCATCGGTGCATATATAGTAGTCTTTGAAATATCATATTTTATCTTTGCAAGTCCTGTCTTTGATAAGTTAATATTTGCTCTGTTACTGTTAAGCTGTGCCAGTGATTGTTCATAGTTAAGTCTTGAATTATCTAAATCAGATTGTGAAGCAAGACCTTTCTTTTGAAGTTCCTGTATTCTGTCATACTCAAGCTTATTCTTTTGTACAGTTACTTCATTAATTTTCAGATTGCTTTCAGCAACGTTCACCTGGGCATTCTGCTCCTGTATCTGCGGTGCGTATGCATCCTGCTTTATCTTTACTACTAGGTCGCCCTTCTTAACTTCTTCACCTTCTTTGAAAGGAAGCGCTACAAGTTCACCGCTGACTTCCGAGCTGATGACTACTTTTGTTTCTGCCTGAATTTTTCCTGTAGCCGTTACAACCTGAGTGATATTATGCTTCTTCACTTTCTCAGTCTGAACATCTACCATTTTTTCCTTTTTGCTCGATGCAATAACTGCAATCACAATAACAATCACTAAGAAAATAGCCCCAAGAACAATATATTTCTTTTTCTTGCTTTTTCTTTTTTTCTTTACCGGTACCGGCTTTACTTGTGGATTTGCTTCTGACATAGTCCGTATTGATTAATTAATTTTTTGTTTAATAGTTTAATTCGCCTGTGTAATAGTCTAATCTTGCTTTGGCGGTTATAAAATCGTATAAGGCAGTTATTCTGCTTATCAAGATAGAATTCAAATTGTTCTGAGCCGTCTGCACATCAAGCAAAGTATTTAAACCTACTCTGTAGCTCTCTTCTGATAAAAGCACATCCTGCTGAGCCGAGACTAAACTTCTTTCTAAAATTTCGTACTGTTTAAAAGATGTCTCAAGGTCATAGCGCGCCTTCTTTACATCATTGGTTATCTGCTGAACAAGCTGATTTAAGTCTTCTCTTTTCTGTTTAATATTTACTTCTGCAATCTGTTCTCTTATTTTGTAAGAATTTCCCTGGAAAATTGGATAGCTTAAGTTTATGCCAAGTGTTAAAACGCGGTTCGCATCCATATTGCCGACTGCATCACCGCTCCAGTTGTAGTTTCCTGAGCCTGATATCGTCGGAAAGTATAAATTCTTCTTAGCAATATCTAAAGTAATCTCATTTACTTCGATTGACTGCAATGCAGATTTATATTCTGCGCGGTTTAGCTTTGCCTTGTTAACAAGCTCTGTTATATTTGAAGTTTTATCAACAACCGCTCTCAGGTCGTTTACGGAATAATTTGTATTAATATCATTCTGTCTTATATTGTATTCACGGTTGATATTATCGTTCATCACAAATAATAAATCTACCTTTGCTTTATTAACTTCATTCTTTGATGCCTCCAGCTTGAATTCATTCTGGCTTACTAATACATCCTGCTTGTAAACATCGCTTAAAGTTTTTTTACCGACTTCCATAAATACTTTCACACTGTTCAATTGGTCGATGGAAACTTTAAGATTATCCTGATTAGCAACAACAATTTTTTGCTTTTTTAAAATATCAATATATGTTGAAGTTACATTCAACATTATATTTGTTTTTGCTGCCTCAAGGTTGTAAACTATTGAACTGAGATTTGCTTCCTCCAGATCAATATTGCGGGTATTTGCAAAACCGTTGTAAAGAGTAACATTTGAATTCAGTCCCAGAGAAAATGTATTGTTACCGTTTGTAGATGCATCAACAGTTCTTGGTATACCGTTTTGATCAATTATAACTCCTCCCTTTGTAGAAGAGATATTTCTGCTGTAGCCGCCGGATAAAGACAAAGTTGGGAATAATGAGCCTTTCGCATTGTCAATTGAATAAAGCTGGTTCTGGTATGTGTTCTGCAAAGTAGTCACCTGACTGTTTCTGCTGAAAGCAATATTTATTGCCTGCTTCAAGCCAAGTGAATCCTGCGCAAAAATATTTCCAGAACATAGCATTACCACCAATGCGATAATGTGAATAGATCTTTTGTGTATTTGCATTTACTTAAAGATGGGATTTTAGGTTATGAAAATTAACGTAAAGAAATATAAATAGTTTCAGTCAACAGTTATATGTAAAAATTTGTTTTCTTACCCCTATTTACAATTAGACCGGGAAAGGAAGGTTAAGGTTTCATGTCTATTATTGTGAACCAAATTAATTGAATATTAATTCTCTTTACATATTACAATATTATTAATTAATAATAAAGTAATAATAAGAATGGTTTACATTACCCGCAAAGAACATTTTTCATCCTCACATAAACTTGAAAATCCGAATTTTTCGGACGAGAAAAATCTTGAGATTTTCGGCAAGTGCACAAACTTCCACGGACATAATTATTATATAGAGGTAACGCTCTGCGGCGAGCCGGATAAAGAGAGCGGCTACCTTATGGATTTAAAGCTGCTGAAGAAAATTTTGCTGGAAGATATTGTAGATAAAGTTGACCATAAATTCCTAAATGAAGTAGAGATGTTCAAAGGAATTATTCCTACAACAGAACACATGGCGGAGAAATTCTGGGAGATATTACAGCCAAGGATAGAAAAAGAATCTCCTTTAGCAAAACTTTATTCAATAAAACTTTACGAAACCGATAAGAACTGGGTAGAGTACAGGGGATGATTTTTTCAATTACGAATTACGAGTTTCAAATTACGAGTTGTTCTTATTCAGAAAAAAATTACTAATAACGAACAACGATTAACGAACAACTACCTTCCTCTTCATTAATATCTGCTTTATAGAAAATAAATGCATTGCATAAGCTACAGGCACTAACACAGCAGGCAAAAGCACAACGGGAAAATACGCGACGATTGTATTCGAAGGCTGATTCATAAATACTCTCAAATTAGTAGGCATTGATAAAATTGCCGTGATTACAATATTTGCAAGAAGTATCAAACCGGCAAAATTCCATATTAACGCAATCGTATCACTCCATTTCTTTTTTGAGTAACAGAAGTATGCTATAACGGGAGCAGTTAGTCCGACCAGTATATCAAAATTTCTTCCTTCAAAAGACATCTGAACAGGCATTAAATTCAATAGCAGTAACATCCATAATAATATTTCGACAATTACTCTGAATGACTGAATATAAATCAGCCACTGCCCGGGAACATTCAATAATATTCTGTTTATTTTTTTAGATACCAGGAAGAATATTATTACAATAAAGGGAATAATTACTACAATAAATATTTTTGGAGGCATCGATGAAAAGTCAAGAAAAATTTCTTTCACAGATAGTATATTAACTAATATAAACCAGAGAAATGAAACTGATAAAAAAGAAGAACTGATTTTCTTTTGAGCATCAATTGAATAGCCCGCTTTTTCTGCACCAATTTTAAGCCCTTTGTAAATAATATAAATAAGGGTAACAGAAAGTAAAACAAAAAGTAACTGAATGAGTTTGAACTGTAAAGTATCCAATTGAGTTTAATTAAAATTATTTTTTCTTTTCCTGCTCGTAATCATCGAGAACTTTATCAATTGGCTCCCAAAGTTCTATTTTATTTCCGTCAATATCCATTATCCAGCCAAACTTACCGTAATCATAATCTTCAGGAGTTCCGACTAAAGTAACGCCGTCCGCTTTTAATTTATCAAGCAGCTTATGTAAATCTTTTACTCTGAAGTTCAGCATCGTTTCTTTAGTGCTTGGGTCAAAATATTTTGTCTTCTCTCCAAAGATACCGAATGTTGTGCTGGCTTTGGAGCTTGCGTTTCCTCTTTCACTCCATTCAAACATCATATACGATTCTTTCCCGAAGGTTGTACCCAGATTTTTATTATACCATTCGCCCAGTGCCTTCGGGTCTTTTGATTTTAAAAACACTCCGCCAAAGCCCTGCACTTTTAAATCATCAGGAGAATTTTGCGAAGAAATTGGAGAAGAATATTTATTAATAATAACTTCAGGCATTTTTGTATCGGCATATATCTGCCATGATTTTACCTTTGCATTATCTATTTCGGCTCTCCATGCTGCCGGTATATTCCAGTAATTATCTCCAGCTGGATTCTTGACTCCGCCATATGTCCCTTCAGCAGTTCCGGATGCAAGAAAAACAGTGGCATTCTCCATAGAGTTAAGAATAGTAATTTTATAATCTGGGAACATTTTAAAGTACGCTGTCCATCCTGCCTTCAGATTATCTTTCCCCTCAAAATGAATTCCTTGAGCATCTGTGAAAACATGGTCATCGCTGATTAGCGCAATTATTCCGTCTACATTATGATCATTAATTTGCAGAACGAAATTTTCAAAAACTGTCTGGTTTGACATAATATTTTGTGATTTTAAAAATGGAGTTAATACAAGAAAAAATAAAATTACTAAAATTGATTTCATATAATTAAATTTTATTAGCAATTAAGTATATCATTCTGTTGATGTTCTCATTCGATTCAATTTCAAATCCCGCATCTTTCAAATATTTTTCAATCTCTTCCGGCAGCACTCTTACCTTTTTATATGAGCTTACAAACTGCATCCATTCGCCATTAATTTTTTCGTAAAGCAGATCAGTTACATTTATATATTCATCGGAGTATTGAAGAAAGCATGTCATTACTCTTGTATCATCCGATTTTACCGGAATAAATCTTGCATCACCTTTTAATTCGTTCGTATAATCTCTGAAGGATAAAATTAATTTCCCACCCTGCTCTAAATTCTCATAGCATAACTTTATAAACTCCTTTATCCATTCCCTGCTTTCAAGATGGAGAATCGTATCGCCCATGCATGTTATAAGCGAGAATTTTTTATTTACGGAGTTTAAATAATTTATAAGTTCACTGTTTATAACTTCTATATCAAAATGGCTTTTATGCCCGCTGAGTTCATTCAACAATTGCTCATTGAAATCAACTGCCTTTACTTTGTAGCCGAGCTTTGCAAGCGCGACTGACTGTATTCCGTTCCCGCAGCCAAGGTCTAATGCAGTCTGATTCGTCTGTGATGCAATTCCATGCGCAGCGAAGAACTCACGCATTCTTTCTTCGTTAGTGTCGAAGTCACCCAGCATCCAGCTGTAAAAATTGCCGAGGTGGTTATCGTAATGTTCTTTTACTGTCATATTGTTTTATCTTAATTCCGGTCTCCTCATTCCGAAACCCCTGTTTCGGAATGTCCCGTCCCAAACAAGGTTTGGGACGGAGTACAAGAATGTTCTCGTTCCTATGCTCCCGTGTCGCAACGTAAGTTACTTATGCGACCACCCCCTGCCCCCTCCTTAGAAAAAGGAGGGGGCTATAGAAGTGTAACTCAATAACTCGTTTCATCCATCTTAACTTTCCCTCTGAAAGTCCAGAACACGAACGTAGTATAAGTCGCAACTATCGGCATTCCAATCGCTGCCATCAGTAGCATAATCTTTAACGAAGCCGCCGATGATGCGCCGTTGTAAACATTTATTGTGTATGCAGGATCAATGGAGGAAATTAAAACATTAGGATATAAATTCAAGGCAACTGTTATTAA
>JBHEKU010000200.1:0-10341 GCA_041859205.1 Ignavibacteria bacterium
ATTGATTGGTGGAGTTACATCCTCTTCATTAATTTCTATTCTAATTTCGTCGAAATCGAAGTTGGTACCGTCCTGATCACCATCTTCGTATTCTTCTGATAAACGGTTTTCGCTTTCATATGCTAAGTCGATTGCATCTGCTTCGTTTTCAGCATACACATAACATGACATTTTTCCATATTGGACACAATCATATGGGATTGTTACGAGGTATTTATTCATAGTTTGATTGTTTGCTTTCTATGAATATTATACCATTATAACACATTTAATTTAATATTACCTATATAAATATTTTACTTTTAATCAATTTGTCGTTTGAAACTACAGAATAAAAAATTTTGCATTGAGCCAAACGGGGTTATGTGGTCTTCTGTTAAGCATCGTATTTTTTCAAATCCATTTTTTAATTCATGTGTTAAAGTTTTTTCGCTGTATTGTTTAATGTTAAGTCCGCTGCATTTTTCGGGGCCTTCTTCTGAGAATGTTCCTACTATTAAATATCCCAAAACAGCTTTCCTTAAAGTTTTTAAATATTTTATTATTTGATTTTCTCTTGTCAGAAAATGAAAGGTTGCCCTATCGTGCCAAACGTCATAAGTTGTGTCCGGTTTAAACTCAGTAACATCGCTAACTATCCAATTTATTTTTTTAGCTTTTTCACCAAGTCTCAATTTAGCTTTTTCAACTGCCGTAGATGAAATATCCAAGACAGATATGTTTTCAAATCCTTCAGCAAGCAAATAATCTACAAATTTGCTATCACCGCCGCCAACATCTATAATTTTTGCATTCTTCTTCAACTTAAACGAGTGAATAAAGTCTAGCGATGTTTTAGGAACTTCTTGTGTCCAGCTTACTTCTTCAGGACTTTTAGTGTTGTAAATTGTATCCCAATATTTTTTATATTTTTTCATACGATTAAAATGTAAAAATTAATAATTCAAGTTAACATTTTTTTAAAAAACTTTATTTAGTAATTTAAAGCATACATAACTCAAAATATACATATATTTGTTCTGATATTTTGTCAAAATTATGCATTCTACACTTAATATTAAAAGTTAATAAATTAGGAATGGAAAACACTATAAAATTACAATCGACAATTACATGCCCTGAATGTAGCTATCAAAAAATAGAAACAATGCCTACTAATGCCTGTTTATATTTTTATGAATGTGTTAACTGTAGATCTCTATTGAAACCAAAAGTTGGTGATTGCTGTGTATTTTGCTCGTATGCTTCGGAAAATTGCCCTCCTATTCAAAAAGGAGAATGTTGTGAATAAGTTTCACTGGAAACGAATTTGCGAAAATACTACAGCAGTTTAAGAAAAAGAAAATTTCCCCTTGATATGATAAATAGAAATTTATATGTTAAATGTATTATTTTGTCAAAAATACTTCTACATATTACAATTCTTATAGGTCTTTTTGCATTCACATTGAATTTAGTTGTTAAATGCGATGGGAAAGGACTAGTAAATATTGAATGTCATTCTGACGATTGTAATAAAACAAAAGAATCAAATCAAAACTGTACTCATTGTTTGATTCTTAACAACACTCTTCATAACACACAAACTTCAATAGTTTTTAATCAGCAGTCAGAAATTTTTTACTTCTCAGATCAAAGTAATTACGAATACCAAAATATAAATTCTCCTTTCCGTCCACCCCAAGCTTAATTTATTTATTTAATAAAGTATTACAAACAGGGTTTTGATTTCAAATTCCCGCCGTTTTATTATTTAAAATAAATTATGATTGATAAACTAATAGCTTTTTCAATAAAGCAAAAAATAGTAATAGGATTCTTTGTATTATTATTGATTATATTCGGTATTAATTCTGCGATTAATCTGCCGATAGATGCCGTTCCCGATATTACTAATAATCAAATCCAGATAATAACTGCAAGTCCGACTCTTTCCGCAACGGAAATTGAGCGCTTCATTACTTATCCTATAGAAATATCCTTATCAAATACACCAAAGATAGTTGAACTTCGTTCAATCTCTAAACTTGGAGTATCAGTCGTTACTGCAATTTTTGAAGATGACGTGGATATATATTTTGCAAGGAATTTAATTTTTCAAAAATTAAAAGAAGCCGAAGAAAATATCCCTGAAGGACTAGGAACACCGGAGATGGCTCCTATCAGCACAGGACTCGGAGAAATTTATCAGTATGTTGTTAGACCGGAAAAAAAGGGAGATACTACTTTTTCCGATATGGAGCTTCGCACAATTCAGGACTGGATTGTAAAACGACAATTATTAGGTACGCCAGGCGTTGCAGAAGTGAATAGTTTTGGGGGATATGAAAAACAATTTCAGATATTAGTAAATGCCGATGCGCTTCGTTCATACAATCTTACTATGAGAGATGTATTTGAAGCAGTAAACAATAACAACGCGAATGTTGGCGGTTCTTTTATAGAGCATAATTCGGAACAATTTGCGATAAGAGGAATTGGTATTATAGAAAGCAAAGAAGATATAAACAATATCGTAATAAAAAGCGAACACGGTGTTCCGGTATACTTATCCCAGATTGCAGAAGTCGAAGAAGCAGGAGGTATAAGATACGGTTCTGTTACACAGGACGGAAAAGGCGAAGTTGTTGCGGGAATTGTAATGATGCTGAAAGGCGCTAACTCAAGAGAAGTTGCAAATACAGTTCACAAAAAAATTGAAGAAATTAAGACAACACTTCCTAAAGGAGTTACAGTCGATGAATTTTACAACAGAGAAGATTTAGTTGAAAGAGCGATTGCAACAGTGGAGAAAAATTTAATCGAAGGTGCAGTCATTGTAATATTTGTGCTGGTATTATTACTTGGTAATTTGCGTGCAGGATTTATTGTCGCTTCTGTCATTCCATTATCAATGCTATTTGCTCTTATAATGATGAAGTTATTTGGTGTGTCGGGGAACTTAATGTCATTGGGAGCAATAGACTTCGGATTAATTGTGGACGGCGCTGTGATCATAGTAGAAAGCGTTATTGTTGCAATAGCGCATGCTATCCACAAGCATAAAAGACCCCTGCATAAAGATGAAATGCAGGATACGATATTTAAGTCAACGACAGGAATAATAAAATCTGCAATATTCGGAATTCTCATAATTATTGTGGTTTATCTTCCAATCTTTGCATTAGGCGGTATAGAAGGAAAGATGTTTAAACCAATGGCATTTACCGTTGGGTTTGCGTTAATTGGAGCGCTTTTATTGTCGCTGACATATGTTCCCATGATGAGTGATTTGATTTTGAAAA
The DNA here is from genome assembly GCA_041859205.1 of Ignavibacteria bacterium. Lineage (GTDB taxonomy): Bacteria > Bacteroidota > Ignavibacteria > Tepidaquicellales > Tepidaquicellaceae > JAFDZO01. Next base: position 3,285 of record JBHEKU010000200.1, read on the forward strand.
GGGATATGAGTGAAAAGGAAACTATTGCAGATAAAATAATAAATTTTATCAAACGCTTATATCTGCCTTCTTTGAAATTTGCTTTAAAAAGAAAGGTTTTAGTAATTGCTACGGCTGTTATAGCTTTGGTTTTTAGTATCATACTGTTCCTAAGGTTAGGCGGTGAGTTTATTCCTAAATTAGATGAAGGCGATATAGCATATCAGATTGCAAGAGTTCCGGGTATATCATTAACGGAATCGAAAAGAATCGGAACGATATGCGAGCAAATATTAATAAAAAAATTCCCCGAAGTGAAAACGGTTGTCACAAAAACAGGTGCCGCAGAAATCGCGACTGACCCCATGGGCGTAGAATTCAGTGACGTAATTGTGATGTTAAAGCCCAAGGATGAGTGGACAAGCGCAGATACAAAAGAAGAACTTGTTGAGAAAATGCACAAAGAGCTTTCCGTTGTTCCCGGCATCGGCTTATCTTTTACTCAACCAATCGAATTGCGCTTCAATGAGTTAATGTCCGGAGCAAAAGGTGATATAGCGGTTAAAATATTCGGAGAAGATTTAACCGAATTATCTAAAGCAGGAAGCGATGCGGCAAAAATTATATCCGAAGTTCAGGGAGCGGAAGATGTATCAATCCAGCAATTGGAAGGCTTGCCTCAACTACAGATAAAAATTAAAAGAGATAAGATTGCGCGGTACGGAATTAATGTCAGCGATGTAAATGAGATTATTGAAACAGGTCTTGCCGGAAAAACAGCCGGAGCAGTATTTGAAGGTGATAAGAAATTTGATCTTGTCATAAAATATAAACAGACTGACAGAAAAGATGTTCAGGATATAAAAAACATTCTGGTGAATTCCAGCAGCGGCATAAAGATTCCAATGAGCGAGCTTGCAGATATAAGCATTGAAGAAGGTCCTGCAGAAATTACGAGGGATAACGGGAAAAGAAGAATCATTGCACAATGCAATGTACGCGGAAGGGATATTGAAAGTTTTGTAAACGAACTGAAACTGAAAATAAAAGACAATCTGAAAATGCCTCCCGGATATTCTCTAGAGTACGGAGGACAATTTAAAAATCTTGAAAGTGCTAAAGAAAGACTTTATATAGCCGTTCCCGTTTCATTATTCTTTATTTTTGCTTTGCTCTTTGTAACTTTTAATTCAGTCAAGCAGGGCTTGCTTGTTTTCAGCGGAATACCTTTCGCCATAGTCGGCGGAATATTTGCGCTTGTAATCAGAGATATTCCTTTTAGCATCTCTGCCGGAGTTGGTTTTATTGCTCTCTTCGGAGTTGCCGTATTAAACGGAATAGTTATGATTGCGTATTTTAATAAGCTGGAAAAGGAAGGTGTGATGGATGTTCATGAACGGATTATTTTAGGTACATCTGCAAGGTTACGGCCAATATTAATGACTGCTATGGTTGCATCCCTTGGATTTATTCCAATGGCAATTTCATCAGGAGCAGGAGCTGAAGTTCAGAAGCCGCTTGCTACAGTTGTTATAGGAGGATTAATTTCATCTACGCTTCTTACACTTATAGTTCTACCATTATTATATTCTATTTTTAATAAGAAAAGTAATTTTAAAATGAGTACCCATATTAAAGCAACGATTTTTCTTCTTTTTATGATAGTTCCTTCGGTTACATTTTCTCAGAGTAATGACCTTGAGAGTTATATTGAGAGGGGAATAAAAGGTAACAGTGAAATACAAGCGTTTCGGCTGACTGTTGAAAGAGAGGAGGCAGCATTAAAAAAATCTGTTAATATTCCAAAGCCCCAATTATTTTTAGAATATGAGGGAGTAAAAGGAGGGTTAGAGAATTTTGAAAGCAGAAAGATCGGTATCTCACAAGATCTTGAATTTCCGTCCGTTTATTTTATGCGTTCTGATGTTCAATCAGTACAGATAGATATTGCAAAAGCAGAACTTCAAAACAAGATAAACTTAGTTACCGCAGAAATTAAACAACTTTATTATTCCGTTATCCGCAACAGCGCATTGAAGGATCTTGCAAAAGATATTGTAAGCATTAGTGATGATTTCTTAAAAGTGGCTGAAAGAAAATTTGATGCCGGTGTTGTTACTTCACTCGATGTATTGAATGCCAAAGTGAATAAGACAAGAGCAGAGAATGAGCTAAAAAATATTGAGAATGAATTAAGAAAGACATTCATAGATTTTCGATTATTATTAAATGCTGAAGAATCTGAATTAAAAATTACTATTGATACATCAACGCATTTCTATAACGTTCAGCTCGAGGAAATGTTAAGTAGCGCTATGAAAAACAATCCTGAAATCCTGTTAAGCAAATTGCGGCAGGATAAGGCTGAAAACAGAATCTCTCTTGCTAAATCTTTATTGCTTCCAAACCTATCTTTGAAATATTACAACCAGAAATTAGGAACTGAAAGCGGCTACTATGGTTTTGAAGTCGGTGTAGGTATTCCTGTATGGTTCTTTCTTGAAAATTCAGGAGAGATAAATGAAGCAAAGATTGAAAAGAAAATCACACAGACAGAAGAATATTTTACCATTAAGCGAGTTCAAGCTAATGTGAAAAATGCGGTTGAAGATTTTCTTAATTCAAAACGGCAATCAGAGTTCGTAAGTAAACAAGTGCTTGATGAAGCCAGATTAATTGTCGATGCCACCAGACGCAGTTATGAAGAAGGGACGGCAAATTATTCGGAATTTCTGCAAGCTTTGAAGACATTTATGGAAGTTCAGGGGGCATATACAAACAATTGGTATAATTTCAAAATTTCAATAATTAATTTAGAAAAGCTTACAGGGAGAGTTTTAAAATGAAACACTTAAAAATAATAGCATTGCTTTTTTCACTTAGTATCTTAGTATCCTGCGGTAAGAAACAGGAACCCGTAAGCGAAAAGAAGGAAGAACATCACGAAGAAGAAAATAAAACTGAAGTATCACTTTCAGTAGAACAGATAAAATTAATGGGTATTGAAGTTTCACCTATATCTGAGATTAATATTTCAGGATACATAAAGGTCACAGGTGAAGTGATGATAAATCAGGAACAGGAATCAAAAGTGGGCGGGATTATTTCAGGCCGTATCAAATCAGTCAATGTTAAAGAAGGTTCAAACGTTAGTGCCGGTCAGGTACTTGCTACTCTTGAAAATATTGACCTTGTAAGTATTCAGACTGATTATATTACATCAAAAAATGAAGTTGAATATGCTAAGCAGGAATTAGACAGACAGAAAAGAATAAGCGACATAACATCTAAGAAAACGATTGCCGAGCTTGAAGCAAATTATAAACGGGCATTAACAAATATGCGTTCGCTCGAGCAAAGACTTTCAAGCTATAAAATAAATAAAAATCGCTTTGATAATGTAGGCGAAGATACAACGGTAAATGTTCAAAGATATTATTCTGTAACATCACCAATATCAGGTAATGTAGTATCGCGAATGATTACCATAGGGCAGTTTGTTGACCCTTCAACCGAAATGTTTCATATTGTAAATACTTCTACAGTGTATGTAGATTTAAATATATTTGAAAAGGATTTAGCTAAAATTTCTAAAGGACAGAAAGTAAAAATTGAAACCTCTACCTATGGCGATGAAGTATTCGAGGGTAACATTTCGAATATTAATTCTATTTTTGATGATGCCAGCCGTACAGTCAAAGTTCGTGTCTTAATAAAAAACAAAGGTAATAAACTTTTACCTAATATGTTTGTAACGGCTAAAATACTTGTTGAAGAGAATAATGTTAGAGCAGTACCAAAATCTTCACTTGTAGAAGAAGGGGAGGAAAAATTTATTTTTGTTAAGACAAATGAAAAACACGAAGACGAACATAACGAGCCCGGACATAAAGAAGGCGATAATGATGCAGAACACAAAGAAGATGAGCATAAAGGCGAACATGGACATGAAGGCGGAGTAGTGTTTAAAAAAGTTATGGTAAGAACAGGAGTTGAAGATGATAAGTATGTTGAAATATTTCCGATTGAAACTATTGAAGGTGATAATGAGGTTGTAACTTCAGGAGCATTTTATTTAAGGTCAGAACTCAAAAAAGGAGAATTAGGTGAGCATGACCATTAATAAATATAAAAGATATAATGGATAAGAAGTTAAAATTTTTAATATTCTGTGTTATTTTAGTTGGAATTTTTGAGATACTATCTCTTAGTGATGTTCATATAAATAAATATTTTGCAATTCCTTTTTTTGCAATCGTATCAATTGCCATCGGGCATGATACTTTAAAGAAAGGTATTATCAATCTATTCAAGTTAAACTTTCGGAGCATTAATACCCTTATGACAATTGCTGTCATAGGGGCATTTTATCTGGGAGAGTATCCAGAGGGGACTATAGTCATAGTTCTATTTACGCTTGGTGAATATCTTGAAAGATTGGGAGTGATTAAAAGCAAATCAGCAATACAGGCGCTGCTCGATAATTCTCCTAAAACTGCTCTGCTGAAAGGAAATATAGAAAGTACTCCTATTGATAATATTAAAATTGACGATGTAGTTGTAATTAAACCCGGCGATTTAATTCCTTTAGACGGAATTGTGATTAAAGGTGAATCATCAGTTGATGAAGCTACGATCACAGGGGAACCTATTCCGATTGATAAGCATAAGGACAGCAAAGTTTTTGCGGGAACACTGAACAAGCAAGGTTATCTGGAAGTAAAAGTTTTAAAAGAGGCGAAAGACTCCACACTTGCAAAAATAGTTGAGCTTACCTTTAACGCCACTAAGACAAAAGCGGAGACGCAGAAATTCATAGAAAAATTTTCAAGTTATTATGTACCTCTAATTATTTTCTCTACAGTACTTGTAATAGCCGTTCCGGTTTTGTTTTTCGGTGGAAATTTTGATGCGTGGTTTTTAAAAGGATTAACTTTGCTCGTGATTTCCTGCCCATGCGCACTTGTAATTTCAACCCCTGTTTCTATATACTCTGCTGTCGGTAATGCTTCTAAGAAAGGTATTTTAATAAAAGGCGGAAAGTATCTTGAAGCAATGGGTGAAGTTAAAGCTATCGCATTTGATAAGACCAGAACATTAACGTTTGGCAAGCCTGAAATAAGCGATATTATTCCCTATGGAAATAACTCCCGTGAAGATGTCCTGGCATGCGCTTCTGGTTTTGAAGTATTTTCCGAACACCCCATAGCTCAAAGTATTGTAAACGAAGCCCGTCAGGAAAATATCCTTATTCATAAAGTAGATGATTTTATTTCTATACCGGGCAAAGGAGTTAAAGGTAACTGCACAGTCTGTTATGATTCTCACCATTGCATCGGAAGCCTTCAGTTTGTAACTGAAGAACATAAGGTAAAAGAAGAAATAGTTAAAGAAGTTGAAGCGTTTCAGAAGCAAGGAAAGACAACGATAGTAATTAGCGGTAACAAAGGAGTTGAAGGTGTAATCGCTTTAAGCGATAAAATTAAACCGGAAAGCCAAAAAGTAATTGATGCGGTGAAAGAACTTAATATTAAAACGATTATGCTTACAGGGGATCATGGCTCTCCTGCAAAGTATGTTGCTGATATTCTTTCTATTGATGATGTGAGAGCAGGTTTACTTCCTGAAAATAAATTAACCGAAATTATTTCTCTGAAAGAAAAGTATGGTAGTATTGCAATGATAGGGGATGGAGTAAATGATGCTCCCGCGCTTGCTTCTGCCGATGTAGGGATTGCAATGGGAGCTAATGGCTCTGATGCGGCTATAGAAACCGCTGATATTTGTTTAATGAATGATAATCTTTCATTGATTCCATTTTTAATAAAATTATCACGCAGAACTCTATCAACGATAAAAGTCAATACATTCTTTGCAATAACTGTTAAAATTCTTTTTATCGCTCTTGCTATATTAGGTATTAGTAATTTAGTTATGGCAATATTTGCAGATGTGGGTGTAACGATACTGGTAATTTTGAATAGTTTAAGGCTGTTGAAATTTGAAAAATAATTGTGATTTGCAGAGTGTCTTGAAATTTGGAGTTTTAAATTCTATTGGAATTTGGAAAATATTTTGATACTTCATTCTTTGTGGTTCCATAAAGGGAAGAGAAGTGTATACAGGATTTAGATTTAAGATATTGCGTTAAAAACAACATTACCAAACAATTTAAAATAAAAATTATGAAATCTTTATTGTTCCTTATAATGATATACACCTTTGCTACTGATGCATATTCACAAAATTTTCAATATGTGAAATTCGGTTCGGACACTGCAGTTTATACAGGCGCTGAACCTGATGCCGAGTACAGCTGGGCCTATATAAAAAATACGGGAAGTGCTCCGTTGAATTTAAGGTTTGAAAGAACATTTGAAAATGTCCCCCTTAACTGGACAAGTTCCCTTTGTTACGAATTATGCTATGCACCTTTTATTAGTGTTATCCCTCCTCCACCCGATCCGCCAATAACTTTGGCACCTGGAGATCAGGATACGATGGATATAGTCTGGTACGTTCCAAGTAATGGTTTTGGGACAGTAAGGGTAAAATTGTATAATACGGATAACACTGCGCAATTTATCGAAAGAACGTTCTATGTAAGAAGAGGAACAGTAGGCATAACACCTGTTAATTCAGTTGTGAAGAATTTCGAACTGAATCAGAACTATCCTAATCCTTTCAACCCGACAACGAATATCAATTTCTCCATTCCTAAAAATCAGAATGTAAGTCTTAAAGTCTATGATATGATGGGAAAAGAAGTAGCAAGTCTTGTCAATCAGTTCATGCATGCAGGCGAATATAAAGCAGACTTTTCTGGAGCAAGTTTATCTTCGGGAGTTTATTACTATGCTCTCAAAACCGATGAATTTAGTTCAACGAAAAGCATGGTTTTAATAAAATAGCATTACTTTTACAGCTGATTGATATTCGCATCATTCAGCCGTTCTATTTATCTAGGATTTTTGAGGAGAATTTTATTCACTCTAAGAAAACCTGCATTAATAGCAACAATTACCGTACTTAAGCTCATAAGCACAGCTCCCATTGCAGGACTTAATAATATTCCTTG
>JBHEKU010000140.1:0-6569 GCA_041859205.1 Ignavibacteria bacterium
GCAGCAGCAAAAGCAGAGAAGGTGGCCTCGGATGAATTGAAGGGGAATCCGGATTTTGAAATCGATACGAAGAGAGAGGGCTTTTTGCCGCATCAGATAGACTTTGCGTATATGCCGCCGGGAGAAGTGAAGCATCCTGCGATTGTGGGCGGGTTCGGCTCGGGCAAGACGATGTCAGTCCCTCTGCGCTGGCTGAAGCTGATAGAGTACAGATTGTCTCAGGGCAAGAAGTGCGACCTTATGGTGCTGGAGCCTATGAATGAAATGATACGCGATATAATAGTGCCTACGTTCGATGAGTTCTTTGCGAAGTTTGAGATACCGGTGAAATACTTATCACAGCGGCAGAACTACACGATAGAATACAAGGGCGCAAAGCATATGTGCATGCTGCGCAGCGCAGAGCGGCCGGCCTCGCTGACGGGCAAGAACTTATCGGATATAATAATAGATGAGTTCGACCGCATACCGTATTACAAGCAGAAGCAGGTCTGGCGCGAGTGCATTTCCCGCATTCGCAAAACGGAGTATGGCACGTGCTCGGTTGTTACTACTCCCGAGGGGTATAAGCTCACGCATGAGCTGTGGGTAGAGAAGAAATCGAAGGCATTCAATTGCATCAGGGCGAAGACAAGCAATAATATACATCTGCCGCCTGACTACATTGAAAATTTAATCGAGCAGTACGATAGCAAGCTGGCAAAGCAGTATCTGGAAGGGGAGTTTGTGAACATCGAAAGCGACTTAGTGTACTATTGCTTCGATAGGAAAGTGAATGTAATCCCCGATGAAAAAATCCCGGCGGGTGATGACAATCGAATTATTATCAGCTTTGACTTTAACGTAAACCCCATGTGCGCGGTGGAGATAATAATGCAGGGCAAGGCGCGCTATCAGGTGCATGAGTACAAGATATCAAACAGCAACACAAAGGAACTTTGCGAGACGATAATAGATTCCCTGAAGCGCCGCTATGAAAATACCGATAAGCTGAACATCATCCTCACCGGTGATGCATCGGGCACGGCGCGGTCAAGCTCGGGCGGGCACTCTGATTTCGAGATAATCGGCAAGTGCTTTGCCGATGCGGAGTTTTCAGAGGCGTATATATCGCTGCAGCCGGCGAATCCCCCCGTGCGCGAAAGAGTGAACTACGTGAATTCCATCCTGGAGAAAAAGCAGTTCTTCATAGCGGAATCGTGCAAGGCATCGGTGAAGGATAGGGAAATCGTCAGCTGGAAAAAAGGCAGCAGGAAATTTATAATTGATAAATCGGACAGGGCAACAACTCACCTCAGCGATGCGGCTGACTACGGCATATGGGTATCACGATATGCGATGAACAAAGATAATAATAATCAGGTAGCCGTTTCGATTCCGTTTACAAGCAGGTACTCATAAAAAAATTCCAAAAAATTAAAATAAAAAAAGGGCGTATGCTAATACGCCCTCTATATAAAAATAAATAAATCAAAAAAATATTTTATTAAACATTTTAAAATGTAAACGTCATTCCCATTTTGAATGTGCTGTATCTCAGCGGTGCCTCGCCGGCGAACGGCCAGTTCATGTGCTCTTTGCGCAGCTGATATATTCCGTACTCGTATGCATTCTTCAGAACAAAATTTACTATTGCCCCGGCTACGGGTGTGTTGTTCATTATTCTTGTTATAAACTCGTCGAGCATTTCTGCGCCGCCAAGCTCTATCATTGAGCTGACTAACTGCTGCCCGAATAAATGCCGCGGGAATATATCCGATACTTCATACTTCGGCTGAAGCGAGAGCCCCTTTGTTATCTGAAAATTTATTCCTGCTTCCGTAGATGTGCCGAAGCGCACTGCATCGTTGAAGTCATCGAACTTATCATAGTCACTCGGGTTTGCTACTGAGTTTTTATCGAATGAAAATCTTTGCCAGGCAAATGTGTTTGCATTATAGGGCATAATTGAAAAGCTGCCGAACTTCAGACCCATGCCTTCTTTTTTACCGAAGCCCCATCTCCACATGCTTGATGCTATGCCCGATGAATTGCGCTGGGCGGATATATCGCTGGTAGTATTGCTGATAAAAAGATAATTGTTATCGTAGTCGATAACTTTTTTTGAGTAGCCGCTCTGGTATTGATGCGCCGTGCCAAGCTTCAGCTCTATCATGCCGGGCTTTGAAAAATTTGAGCTGCTGCCGTACAGATTTATTTCAGAGAGGCCGTAGCCAAGCTCTATAGTCGGCTTCTCCCATGTAATTCTGAATTTATTATACATGCGGGATTTTTCCGCTCTTTCATGGTTTCCGTCCTTTTCCTGAGCAAAGCCCGTCTGAGTAAAAAAACTTAGTATAATTAATAGTGAGGGAAGTAATAAATACCTGCGCATAATCTGTGGTTTAATTTGTTTGTTATACTTTTTTAGACTGAAAAAAATAAAAAAAGTTTCAGGGAGTTTTTAGTAGGGAGTATTGAGTAGTGAGTAATGGGTACGTTTGATGAGGGAATAAATAGTTCTATAAATTTTTCTGGTTTATGTTTAAAATTATAATACCTAATTTAAGACAAAGTTTATAAAATAAATTTATGGACAATGGATGATCTAGGTGCCATATTTGCCAAAAGACTTGGCGGTACTTATACAATTCGTGGTATTTCTTATCAAATCAAATATTCTATTTTAAGAGCATTTGAATTACATGAGAACAAGATAGAATCACTTACCTTAGAGGGTATTGAAGATGTAGATTTAAATGGTCTTCATTTGGATGATAATTGTTTTATTCAAGTAAAAACTTCAGAAGAGCCCTGGAAATGGTCTCAATTAAGAGCTCCAATAAAAAACTTTATCGAAGTATATAAGCTACATCATAATGGAAAGTTTGTACTGGTATTAAATTGTTATCTCAAAGGTGATTTAGAAAAATTATCTAGATATAAGGAATTAGAGACTGAGGAAAAAAAGGAAATTGAGAAGAAGTTTATAAAATTATTAAAAAAAGAATTAGTTAATGAACCTGACGAATTGTTTTTAAATTTTCTTGATAACTTGTCCATTTCATATTTAAATGATGATGAACTTTCCAGAAGTATAAATGAAAAAATTACAAAAAATTTAGATGTAAAAACCTCTGCCTCTGAAATTTATTTATCAGTATTAATTTCAAATTTTCTAGATTGGGCGAAAGAAAGAAAGACTATAAGAAAATTAGATATTTCAAAGCTTGTAGAAGAAATTAAAGAACATTTAACTATTGAAACAGCGTTTGAAGCTATAGGGGATGGATTAATTAAAAAAATTAATTGGGACACGAATAATTTTGCAGATGATTTTTACGAAGGTAAGAACACTCAACCCTCTCATATTTCTTCTAATGCTGACTATAAAAGAGTTGAATGGTTACAAACAATTGATAGAGTCTTAAAAATTAGCAATGTGTGTGTAATTCGAGGTTCAAGTGGACAGGGAAAGTCAACTCTATTATATCGATACGCATACGATTATTCTATTAGAGAAAATACCTATAAGCTGAGTGAATTAAATACCTCTCAACATCTTGAACTAGTGCTACATTTTTTGCGACACAGAGCTAAACTTGGTTTACAGATTATTGTTTTGGTAGACAATGTAAATTTAAAATTAAAGCATTGGGCAGATTTAATTGAAGCATGTTCAGGATTAGAAATACAATTTCTTATTACAATAAGAAAAGAAGATTGGTTTAGATATGGTAAAGCAAGTTTTGAATTTAGAGCTATTGAACCAATTTTATATTTAGAAGAAGCAAAACAAATATTTCGTCTTTTAAAACAGAATGGTAAAATTCATTCATCAATCAAATCTCCAGAAGTTGCGTTCGAAAGAATTGGTGAGAATAAATTGTTAATTGAATATATGTACCTTATTACACATGGTGAAATGTTACTGGACAGATTAGTAGATCAGATAAAACAAATTAGCAGTAGTAATGAAGATCCGGTAAAAATAGATATTTTAAGAAAGGTATCTTTGGCAAACGTTTTCAATGCACCATTGCAAATCAACAAATTAATCAACACTTTAAATTTTAAAATTGATCAGCAAAAAATTTTAGAATCTTTAGAAGGAGAGTACATTAAAATAGAAGATGGGTTATTATATGGTCTTCATTGGATTCGCACAGAACATTTATATAAAATATTATTTGCTAAATTTCTTAATCCGGCTGTAGTAGCTCTGGAAATATTAAAATCTATTCCTAATGAATATATAAAAGTTTTTATTTCAGATTTTATTTTGGAAGAAAACGTAGATAAAAATCTTTTTTCTGAAGGTTTGCAACAAATGAGCCATGAATTCAATTCTGACATTATAATTGGTATACTTGAAGGTTATTATATAGCCGGAGAAAAGAATTTTTTTAATGTTAATAAAAATATTTTTAATCAAGCGAATGAATTATTAGGAGAAAAAGGTCCATGGCTATTGACAGGTCAATTATCAATTATTGAAGATAAAGATGCGCCTTTTGATGCATTAATAGAGTCTTTGGGTCCTGAAAAAGGTATTAACTTTATTAAAATTCGGGAATTAAAATCACAAATAGTATACACCGAAAGGGGAATTGATTATTGTCGAGGTATACTAATAGCTTTGATTAAGTTTGTAAATCCAGAAATATTTACTTGTAATCATGTAAACATCGCAAAATTTCTTGATACTTTATTTTTTTGCAATATAAGTATTTCTTTGATTGATAAATATAAACAGGTGGCTACAACATTTCTAAAGGACTACATAAATATTAACATTCAAGAATTGATTATGCTGTTTCAATCAATTTTTAGAGTTGATAGGGATTTGATGACAAATTGGTTTTTACAAAACAAAACCAATGTGGAAAATTATTTAAAATTAGTTTCGGATTCCGTTTATTTAACAATTGAAGATGAGAAACTTTCCTTTAAGTTTATTCCTAAATCTGAACACAAAAGTAGTGCGCATGAACAAACAATAAAAAGAGTAAAACTTTTTCGAGAAATTTTGCCGTTTTTAAAATCCATATCTAGTGAAGGGTTATATTTTTTACCAGAAAATCTTAAACCTACGCATGACGAAACTATTAAAAATATAACAATTGAGGATTTTTATTTTAAACTTGATGTAGAACGAAATGTAACTTTTCTTAATGTTGTAAAGGAAAAATATTATATAAATAGCTATTACGAATATCAAGAAAGTTTGTATTTATTAAGATCTGATATCCTTAAATTTTTTAAAGAATTTAGTATTATTTTGACTAAAAAGTTAAAGCATATACCCCATTTGGCAAAAAATAACTTTGAGAATGGAGAATTAATTAATAGAATCTATAACGGAATAAATAAAATACCAAATTTACCACCCCAAACAGATGAACTTATAAAAAACAAAATTGAAAAAGTATTAAGTGAATGGTCAATCGGTATAAGAAGTTTTATAACTCAAATTGATAGTTATATTATGCATTCGGAAAAAGCTTCTGATCTTAATCTAGCACTTTTAAATTTACAAAATTCAATTAACAAACTCGAAGAATTGCATAAAGTAACTGATGAATTATGTGTAATATCTCCTGATTATTTTTCTTTAAAGGAATTAAACTTGCAAGAAGTAAAATCATACAATGAATTTTATGATCTAGTAGAATTACGATATAAAAATAATCCTACTCAAAAAATTGATAATCCTTTGTCTTATATACGCAAAATCAAAAATAAAGAATTATTTGATAAAATTAATACAATTAAATCTATTTTGGGTAAATTTACAGAGTATATTCTTTCGGATCAAATTGTAAACAAGGAATCAGTAAGTTATTACTCTATAATGTTTGAGATTAATGGAGTTAATGATATTTTCTCTCAATTAATAGTTTTAATTGAAAGACTTTATCCAATAAAGCAAAATGTTGATTTCTTTTTTTTAATACCAATTAAAAACAGAAAAAAAATTAGTGATAAACACTACATGATAAGTTCTAGAAACCTTGAAAAAATGGAATTAGGTGAAGATATAAATTGGGAAGCTTTATCACTTATGGATTGGAAAAAAGAATTAATTCAAGGATTACCAAATTATGAAATAGAATTATTGAATGAAGTTACCAAAGAATCTTTACTGGCTGGTTTTAAATTGAATATTCAGTGTTTTGAAAATTATAAAAATATAATATTGATGTATTTAAGTGAAGATAACGAGCACGATAAAATATTAAAAGAAAATTACAGTAATCAATTAAAAGAAATGTTAAAAGAATTTATTGTTTCAAACAATCAGTTTAAAAGTAAAATCAAGACAATTGACTTTGAATATAAAAATGAAATTTTAAGATATCTTGATGAAATAGAGAATGAATCAATAACAATAGATGTTTTAAAGATAGACTATTCAAATTGGAAAACAACTTTAACAGATCGATTAGAACATATTACTCGGTAAGTAAAGTCGGCTTCGCCGTTTATCTTATATCGAAACCACCCCCTACCCCCTCCTTGATTAAGGAGGGGGAAGAACATAGGACATAGTTTGAGACGCAAAGTATTGCGTCTCTACATTAGCATTG
>JBHEKU010000338.1:0-13866 GCA_041859205.1 Ignavibacteria bacterium
AATAGTCGATTTTGCTAACATGAGTGAATTTGATTGTCCCTCAATGAATCAGGATTTGGAAATAAATAATTTTCATCCGGCAGGTGCAGAAGAATTCCGCAAACGAATTTTGGCAAACGATGCCTTTATTATTTCATCTCCTGAATATAATGGTTCAATGCCCGGACTTTTAAAAAACAGCATTGATTGGGTTTCCCGATTTCGTCCCCAGCCCTTTAATGAACGCCATGTTCTGCTAATGTCTGCGTCACCTTCTATGGGAGGCGGCAATCATGCGCTTTGGTCTTTGAGAGTACCGTTGGAAAAGCTTGGTTCAAATGTTTTTTCGGCAATGTTTTCTTTAGCATCGGCACATAAGGCATTCACACCTGAGGGCAAACTTTCCGATGATACTTTGTCACTGCGATTTGAAGAAAATCTTGTTGCCTACATGAAACTGGTTGAAGCCGCAAAAAATTATCCGTGTATCAAAAAAGCATGGATTGAATTTTTAGGAGAGAAAACCGATGCTGTTACAGAAAGAGTGGAGTAATTAATTACAACAATAAAAACACAAATTAAATATAAAGTATAATGAAAAATTTAGAGAATAAAACAATCATAATCACAGGTGCCGCTATGGGGCTTGGACTGGCAGCAGCAAAAGAACTTGCTTCAAGAGGAGCAAATCTCACACTCGTAGATTACAATAAAGATAGTTTGGAAAGTGCGAAGCAAGAACTTAATAAAGAATTTTCAAATGTGAAAATCGTCACTGTTGTAGCCGATGTGTCAAATGAAGATGCTGTAAAAAATTATGTCGAGGAAACTGTAAAATCTTTTAGTCGTATTGATGGACTTTACAACAATGCCGGCATTGAGGGCAAACAAGCCGGAATGACGGAGTATGATATAAATATTTTCAAAAAGGTAATTGACATAAACCTGATGGGTGTTTATTACGGTATGCGTTATGTTATCCCCGTTATGCAAAAACAAAAATATGGGCGTATTGTAAATGTTGCATCTGTAGGAGGTATTAGGGGAGTTTTGAATCAGGTTCCATATGTTGCCAGCAAACATGCAGTTTCAGGCATGACAAAAAATGCAGCTCTTGAATACGGCCGGGATGGAATCAATACAAACGCTATTGCCCCGGGAGCGATACTTACACCTATGGTTGCTGAAGCTTTTAAGCAAGTTAATCCTGAGAACCCCAAAGCTGCAGAAACAGAATATGCACAACGAAACCCTGCGAAACGATTGGGATTACCACACGAAGTAGCTAAAGTAGTCGCATTTCTTTTAAGTGAAGATGCGTCCTATGTTAATGGACAGACCATTGCCATTGACGGGGGTGAATCAAATATTTATGGAAATGTATAAATCCTATTACTAAACTATATGAATTCTAGCATGAAAAATTACAGACCTACACTCACCGAAACACTGAATATTTTAAAATCTGAGGGATATACCGAAGACTTTAACCTCAGTAATGATTGCATAGATTGCAACAGCAATAAGTTGAAAATTTTTCCTTCTGAGTTTAAAGTTGATAAATACTTCCGCTTTGAAGGACCTTCTGATCCGGCTGACAATGCAATTCTATATGCAATTTCTTCTGATAAATATAAAATGAAAGGTGTTGCTGTAAACGGTTATGGTGTTTACGCGGATTCACTTACAAATGAAATGCTTAATAAACTCACAACCAGGTAATAAATGGAATTCCTCAGGTTCATAGATATTGCAGGCATTGCAGCATTCAGTATTGCAGGAGCGTTTGCTGCTATGGAGAAAAAATTAGATTTTTTTGGCATTTTCGTTATTGCCTTTGTTACCGCTTTGGGTGGAGGAACATTGCGTGATGTTTTAATCGGGGAAGTCCCCGTAAGGTGGATGACTGATTTGCGCCCGGGCATGATTGTGCTTATAAGTACGATAGCTGCAATGCTATTTACCAAGGCAATAAAAAATTTTAATAAAATCTTACTATTGTTCGATTCTATTGGTCTCGGTTTCTTCACTGTGCTTGGAATACAAACCGGTATCGTTCTTGGATTGCATCCTGTAATTTGTATTTCACTCGGAACCATCACCGCTTGTTTTGGCGGAGTTATAAGAGATATATCTTTGAACAATATTCCGCTTATTTTCCATAAAGAAATTTATGCAACAACATGCATTTTAGGTGGCGCGCTTTTTTTTCTTTTACAGATGATAGAAATGCAAAAAATGCCTCTTGAAATCATTTGCATCACTACAATAGTAATGCTCCGGTTATTAGCGGTGAAGTTCAACTGGCAGCTACCTGCCATCGGGAAACTTGAAACCCCATAATATAGCTTTATGTATAAGCCATAACTATAATGGCAGCAAAGAATACTTTTACCCAATTAATATATACTAACAATTAAATAACAAAAATTATGAAAAAATTACTCTCATTTTTAATCGCAATTCTTTTAATAAGCACATCGTTATTTGCCCAAACTACGTGGAAGGCAGACCCGCTTCATTCAAAGTTAACATTTAGCATTATGCATCTCGGCATCTCTGATGTCGCAGGCTTATTTAAAACCTTTGATGTAACTGCCACTGCCACCAATGCTGATTTTAGCGATGCAGTATTTGAACTTTCAGCAGATGTTGCTTCTATTAATACCGAAGTTGAGATGCGCGATAACCATTTACGATCTGCTGATTTTTTTGAAGTTGAAAAATATCCTAAGATGACTTTTAAAAGCACTTCCATAAAAAAAATTAGTGAAGATAAATATCAGCTGACTGGCGATATGACCATTCGTGGAATTACAAAGCCTGTAACAATGGATTTATGGTACAGAGGAACAATAGAAAATCCCCAGAGCAAAGCATTAACAGCAGGCTTTCAATTAACCGGAAGCTTAAACCGTTCTGATTTTGGTGTGGGACCAAATTTCCCTCCTCCAATGATAGGAGAGAAGGTAAACATAAAAGCAGATGGAGAATTTATTAAACAATAACTGTCATACTTTAAATAAAAAAAAATGAAAAATTTAGAAAACAAAGTAGCAATTGTAACCGGAGCAGGTTCAGGTATTGGCAAAGCCATATCAATTTTGTATGCATCAGAAGGGGCAAAAATTGTTGTCTCAGATGTTAATGAGCAGGGGGGAAATGAAACTGTATCCGAAATAAAAGGTAATGGAGGTGATGCTATTTTTGTAAAAGCGGATACTTCAAAACCTGACGATAATAAAAATGTAGTAGAACAGACTGTAAAAAAATTCGGAGGCTTGCATATCGCAGTAAACAATGCAGGTATCGGCGGCCCCTTAAAACCTATAGGAGAATATCCGATTGATGGTTGGGATAAAGTAATTGCCATCAATCTTTCAGGAGTATTTTATGGCCTGCGTTATCAAATTCCTGCGATGCTTAACTCAGGTGGCGGAAGTATAGTTAATATTGCTTCCATACTTGGTAAAGTAGGAACCAGAAATTCTGCGGCTTATGTAGCTTCAAAGCACGGTGTTATCGGGCTTACCGAAGCAACAGCACTGGAATATGCTGAACAGAATATTCGCATAAATTCCATTGGACCGGGTTATATCATGACTCCATTGCTTACAAGTACGCTGGATGAAGCAGCGATGAAAGCATTGATAGGCTTACACCCCATGGGAAGATTAGGAAAATCTGAGGAAGTGGCAGAGCTCGCGCTATGGCTTAATTCAGATAAGGCATCATTTGTAACAGGGGCTTATTATAATGTAGATGGTGGCTACTTGGCGCAATAATTGATAAACAACAGATTAGTATCCCATTAAACACGTTGAATTTATTAATAATTTAAAATCACACAATACTACGATAATAGAATATGGAATTAGGGTTAATAACTTTCGCTGATATGCAGCCCGAGACAATCGGAGGACAAGGAATAAATGGGTATCAGCGTATCAAAGACCTTCTTGAAGAAATTCAATTAGCAGATCAACTTGGACTGGATGTTTTTGGCGTTGGAGAGCACCATCGCACTGATTATGCTGTATCAACACCAGCGATAATCCTGGCGGCGGCAGCAGTTCTGACTAAAAATATAAAGCTTGCGAGTGCAGTAACAGTCTTAAGCTCCGATGACCCCGTTCGTGTATTCCAGGATTTTGCTACGGTAGATCTTTTGTCAGGCGGACGTGCAGAGATAATGGCAGGCCGTGGTTCTTTTATCGAATCATTTCCACTTTTCGGATATGACTTAAAAGACTATGATGAATTATTTACCGAAAAATTAGAGCTATTATTAAAACTGAATAAGAATGACAAAATTTCATGGAAGGGTAAGCATCGCCCCTCATTTGATAATCTTGGAGTGTACCCCCGGCCTTATCAAAAAGAAATTCCTGTATGGCTCGCAGCCGGAGGAACGCCCGCATCTGCCGTAAGGGCAGCTACACTGGGTTTGCCTTTAGTGCTTGCAATAATTGGCGGTATGCCTGAACAATTTGTATCGTTCGTAAATCTATATAAAGAAACTGCTAAAAAAGCAGGACAGGATATGACACAGCTCCAAATGGGAATCAATAACCATGTTTATATAGGAGAGGATTCACAAAAAGCTGCCGACGAATTTTATCCATATTACGCTGCTATGATGGACCGTGTGGGACGTGACCGCGGATGGCCTCCGCTAACACGTGAGAAATATGAGTACTCAAGGTCACCTAAAGCTGCTTTAATGGTAGGCAGTGTTCAGGAGGTTATTGATAAAATTTTGTACGAGCATGAGTTATTCGGCAACACACGTTTTATGGCACAGGCAAGTGTAGGCAATGTGCCGCATGAAATGGTAATGAAATCTATAGAATTGTTTGGAACTAAAGTAGCGCCGGTAGTGAGAAAGGCAACTGGTTAACTTTAGCCAGCTGAGCATAAACTTCTGATGGTGGCAGCGCATGAAGGAGCTAACTATGAATGGGAACAAAATGTTTCCATTGCTAGCGGCAGGAGTGCGGGAGGATCAATTTATCGCCATCGCTAATCTTATTTTACAGTTACCCGCTTATGGGAGAAATTATCATATATTTTATAGAAGTAAAACTTAAGCTGATATGTCAAACATTAATCTGGTTATAGAAGAAAGAGCAGCCAACATAGGTAAATTTATGGTAGGTCGGTTGCTGCCTTTCCGTCAAAAAAGGATGGTCGGTCCTTTCATTTATATCGATCATATGGGACCAGTTAATCTTAATGAACGGGAGAATTTCGATGTATTGCCGCATCCGCATATTGGACTTTCAACACTAACATTTTTATTTGAGGGCAGTATAATGCATCGCGATACACTTGGCAATGCTATTGAAATAAAGCCGGGTGCAGTAAACTGGATGACAGCAGGAAAAGGTATTGTCCATTCCGAACGTACCCTGAATACTTGCGCCACTCAGATAAAATTATGCATGGCCTGCAAATTTGGGTCGCATTACCAAAAGAACTTGAACAGATGGAACCAGAGTTCTTTCATGTTGATGCAGGACAGATTCCTGAATGGCAACAGGATGAACTGAAATATAAATTAATTGCAGGAGAAGCATTTGGTCATAAGTCTTCAGTACCTGTGTACAGTAAACTTTTTATGTTAGAGATAAAAAGCAGTCGAAGACAAACGGTAAATATCGGTCATGAATTATATGGTGAAGCGGGGATATACATCTTGGATGGCAGTATTGAAAGTGATGGAAATATTTATCAGCCCAAACAATTGCTGGTCGCCAAAGAAAGTAGTTTATGCGAATTTATAATAGAGGCCAACAGTACCATTTATATCTTCGGAGGCGAATCATTTCCAGAGGAACGTTTCATTGACTGGAACTTTGTGGCTTCTAATCTTGCCCTAATTAAAAATGCCAAGGAAAAATGGATCGCTCAGGCATTTGATAAAATAAAAGGGGATGAAAAAGAATTTGTCCCTTACCCATCATTAAATAAAAAATAAATATCATAGTAAAAGTTACAGCCAACATATAAAATAATCTAAAGAATCTTTTAATAAATGTATATAGCTTTATGTCGATAAAGCATTAGTACTCAATTACTTTGACTTAACCAAAAAGGTTAGAAATATCTTAAAAAACAACCATGAATAAATTACATTTCCCATTTCTTTTAACTTGGATTTTGTCCGTAATTCTCCTTTTTACCTTTATTTCTTTGGTTGTCAATCATACCATAGCTGAAGCTTGGTTAATCCTCCCTGTATTATTGCTTCTAACAGTTGCTTACGATACTTTTCAAAATAAACATTCAATTCGTAAAAACTTTCCTCTGTTTGGCAGGTTACGTTATTTCTTAGAATCTTTTCGTCCTGAATTCAGACAATATTTTTTTGAAAATGAATTAGATGGGAAGCCTTTCAACAGACGGCAGCGGTCTATTGTTTATCAGAGAGCAAAAAATGTTAAACAAACTATTTCATTCGGTATGCAGGACGACCCTAATCGAATTGGATATGAGTGGGCGGCACATTCAGTCTATCCAAAGAAGGGAGACCCTGAATCTTTCAGAATTTTAATTGGGAATACTCAATGCAAGCATCCATATAACGCAAGTATACTCAACATCGGAGGCATGAGTTTTGGTGCGTTGAGTAAAACCGCTATTTCTTCTTTAAACAAAGGTGCAGCCAAGGGTAACTTTGCACATAATACAGGTGAAGGAGGCATAAGTAATTACCATTTGTATGGTGCTGATATTATCTTTCAATTTGGTACAGGATATTTTGGTTGCCGGAATGATGATGGCAGTTTTTCTGAAACGCTTTTTGCAAAAAAGGCTGCATTAGCTCAAGTTAAAATGATTGAACTGAAATTATCCCAAGGAGCGAAACCAGGACATGGCGGCTTGTTGCCGGCAAAAAAGAATACTCTCGAAATTGCTGCAATCAGGCACATTGAGCCTTTCCAAACAGTGCATTCCCCATCTGCCCATACTGCTTTCGGAAATGCCACAGAATTAGTTCATTTTCTCGGGAAGCTTCGGGAATTGTCAGGTGGAAAGCCCGTGGGTTTTAAAATCTGTATAGGCAGAAAAAAAGAATTTACAGACATAATTCAGGCCATTTCGGAAACAGGAATTATTCCTGATTTCATCTCTATTGACGGAGCAGAGGGAGGAACTGGAGCAGCTCCTTTGGAATTTATTGATTACATGGGAATGGCACTTACAGACGCACTTGTTTTTGCGAATATTACACTTAAAGAATTTGATTTGAAAGATCATATTAAAATTATTGCATCAGGTAAAATAATTACTGCATTTGATATTTCAAAAGCATTGGCTTTGGGTGCTGACGCTTGCTACAGTTCAAGAGGAATGATGTTTGCACTTGGCTGCATTCAAGCTTTAATATGCGACAGTGACAAATGCCCGGTTGGTATTACGACACAAGAAAAATCGCTTTACAAGGGTATTAACATTGCGAATAAAAGTGAGCGTGTTGCCAACTATCACAAAAATACTATGAAAGAGTTATCAAATTTCATAGGTGCCTGTGGTTTTCAAAAGCCGAACGAATTAATCCCCGACATTTTCTTTAAACGCACAGAACAAAATTTAAATCAAAGTTTTGCTGAACTCTATTTCCATAAAACAAATAAAACAAATATAAAGCTTTAAATATGAAAAAAATACTTGTTACTACGGACTTTTCCGTTAATTCAAAAGCAGGGTTACGATTTGCAATTAAATTGGCATCTCAGTATAAATGTGAACTGACGTTCTTGCATATTACCTATATCATGAAACCTACCTCTTGGCATGATAAAAAATTTGCCGAGTATGAAAAAACGCAAGTTGAAAAAATGCTGCGCGACCTCAACAGTTTGGTTAACTCAGTTTATAAAAACATGAAGATTTCGCCATTTAAAAAAAATTGTATCATCATAAATTCAATTAATGTGTCCAAAAGTATCAGGCACCATGCTTTAAAAAATAATTACAGCTTCATCTGCCTGAGCACAAGAGGAGCAGGAAGTATCAAAAAATATTTCGGCACCAACACTTCTAATCTTATTACTTTTTCGGAGACTCCAGTCATAGCTGTACCTGAGAATTATCGCAGCGCTAGAATATCAAATATCCTTTATGCTTCCGATCTCTCCGATCTTGAAAAAGAAATCCAGCAGGTAGTAGACTTTGCAAAGCCACTAAAAGCAAAAGTAGAATTATTGCATTTGAACTCTCCTGCTGAAATCATGACCGATGCTAAAATCATTGAAACGGCAGTTAAGAAATTTTCAAAGTATGATGTCAAACTCAACCTTGAAAATTGCAGTGTTGTAGGCTCCTTTATCTCGAATATTGAAACAGCGGTCAGTTTATCAAAACCATCAATGCTTGTTATGTTTACACAAAAAAACAGGACATTTTTCCAGAGACTTTTTACACCCAGTAAAACTGTGGAATATTCTTTCAATCCGAAAGTGCCGTTAATGGTTTTTGTAAAGAATTAAAGAAAGAATTATGGAGCATAAGAACACACATCGCCATCAGCATGAATCGCCTCATGCAGGTCATCAGCAACATGCACATATGGATCCAACTGCACACGATGGAAACGGACACGACAAACATACAGGACATAATGTTGCTGATTTTTGGAAAAGATTTATTATTTGCTCAATAGTATCTATTCCTGTTCTTGCTCTATCACATATCATACAGCAGTGGTTCGGATTTGAATTTGCTTTTGTGAGTGACAAATATGTGCTGGCTGCTCTTTCTACTTTCATTTTTATTTATGGCGGTT
This sequence comes from Ignavibacteria bacterium, assembly GCA_041859205.1. GTDB lineage: Bacteria > Bacteroidota > Ignavibacteria > Tepidaquicellales > Tepidaquicellaceae > JAFDZO01. The sequence continues at coordinate 8,771 of JBHEKU010000338.1, forward strand.
ATCCTTTTCTCAAAGGATTGTACGATGAAGTAAAAGATAAGGCCATAGGAATGATGACCTTAATTGGCGTTGCTATATCTGTCGCATGGGCATACAGTTTTGCTATTACTTTCGGTTTGCAAGGGATGGATTTTTATTGGGAAATGACAACCCTTATAGATATTATGCTAATTGGGCATTACTTTGAAATGAAGTCCGTCATGGGGGCTTCCCGTTCACTTGAATTACTGGTAAAAATGATGCCTTCCACTGCTCATCACATTGTTGATGGCATGGTACACGATATGCCTGTAAGCCATTTAAAAATGGGAGACTTTGTATTGATAAAGCCGGGCGAAAAAGTTCCGGTTGATGGTTTGGTTACAGAAGGCGAAAGTTATGTTGACGAGAGTATGCTTACAGGAGAAAGCAGACCGGTTAAGAAAGAAAAGGATAGCAAAGTAATTGGCGGAGCTGTAAACAGTAATGGTTCTTTAACAGTTAAGGTAGAAAATACAGGCAAAGACAGCTATCTGAATAAAGTGGTAAAACTGGTTGAAGATGCTCAAAAAATAAAATCCAAAACACAAAATTTTGCAGACCGTGCAGCAAAAATCCTGACATATGTTGCTTTAGGTGGTGGCGTAGTAACACTTACTGTTTGGTTATTATTGGGTTTTCCATTTGTGTTTGCATTAGAAAGGATGGTTACGGTAATGGTTATTTCCTGTCCTCATGCGTTAGGTCTGGCAGTACCTTTAGTAGTAGCTATTTCAACTTCGATTGCTGCACAAAAAGGTTTGCTCATTCGCAACAGAACGGCCTTTGAGAATGCACGGATGATTACAACCATCATTTTTGATAAAACAGGAACACTTACAAAAGGCACTCATCAGTTGCAGGAAGTGAAAGTGCTGGAGAAAATTTTCGATGAAACGGAATTGCTTCGACTTGCATCGGGAATCGAACAACATTCAGAACATTATATTGCAACAGGCTTAATGAGAAAGGTAAAGGAATTGAACATCATCATTCCTAAGGTACAAAATTTCAATTATCTACCGGGTAAAGGATTAGAAGGTATTGTCGAAGGAAAAAAAATTAAAGTAGTCGGACCTATTTACCTCAAGGAGCAAAACATTAGCGTTACTGAAATAAATGATGAATTTACAGGAACGGTGGTGTATATATTAGTGGATAAAATAGTAGCAGGCTATTTTACCTTTTCTGACCAGATAAGAGAAAGTTCTTTTGAAGCAATTCAAATTCTTAAAGAAGCAGGAATTAAAAACTTATTGCTTACTGGCGATAACGAAAAAGTGGCAAAGAAAGTAAGCGATGAATTGAAGATGGATGGTTTTTTAGCCAATGTATTGCCGCATGACAAATTAGAAAAAGTAAAAGAACTTCAAGAGAAAGGTGAATATGTCGCCATGACAGGCGATGGTGTGAATGATGCACCTGCACTTGCACAAGCAGATGTTGGAATTGCTGTTGGTTCGGGAACTGACGTTGCTGCAGAAACAGCAGATATCATTTTGGTGAATTCCGACCCGAAAGACATTGCCAACCTAATTTTATTTGGAAAAGCTACTTTTAATAAAATGATACAAAACCTATGGTGGGCTGCAGGATATAATATTCTTGCGATTCCTCTGGCAGCAGGCGTCTTATATAAATGGGATCTTATGCTTAGTCCGGCAGTAGGTGCATTATTAATGAGTTTAAGCACTGTAGTAGTTGCAATAAATGCAAAACTTCTTAAAGTATAAGATTATACTACCGGTTACTTCAGCATTCTTCGCAATGGTTTTTATCATCCACAGAACTTTTTAATTCTAGGGTAAAATAAAAACCGGGTGTTTAAATAATAATTTATCATAGTTAGTTAACCGATCTTATTTCGAAGTTGATGCACGGAAACTCGTCATAATAAAAATAAAGGTGTAATCAGCTTCCTTCGGCTAATGCAATAGCCAGTATCTTTTTTCTTTCACGAACAATCCAGATAATATCATTCCTTTCAACTTAGTGTATCCATTCACCATATCTTTTGCAATGAAATGTCATTCACATCCAGCACGGCAACCTTAATACTAATTAAAGAATCTAATTCGGGTTTAAAAGATTGTATCTGTTCATCGATCAGCCTAAATCTATATTATTTTTTCTAGCTCTTCTTCGACATTCTTCTTAAAATCCCCTTTGCCTAAATCAGTTTTCTTAAGCAGGTTTATTTTTTTCCTCCATCTGACAAAAATTGAAACTATAAAAATTATTATCCATAAAATCGAAATGACTAATATCTTCCACTTAAAAAAATCATATAAGTCAAATCTGAAAAGTATATGTCCGCTGCCTCTGAAATAATTTTCATGAGTAAATACTAAATAATTCATTAGTACCATTACAATCCCAAATAAAATCAAAATAATATGTTCAAAGTTATTTGTTTTCTGGTCTGTAATGGTATTGAACTTAAATTTATTTTTTATCCATGCCACAAGAGTCCTGAAAATATTTTGGCGTCTTTCGGAGAAATCAATCATGGTCAGCAGGGAAGCATCTATAAAAATTCCGCCAATCAATGCGCACACATAAAATCCAATTATAATATCCACCTCAAAATTTTTAAGCAGATTAATATCTCCAAGGTGCTTTGAAGCGGCAGTAATATTCGCATGCAAAATGCCTAACACAATACATACAAAAAGCATCATCAGAAAAGCTTTTATATACGTTAATATCAGCCGCCTCAAATAAAATGTCTGCCGTACAACTGCAGTCTCGATATCAAATACCATATCAGTCGTATTCACATCAGAGTATCCAGCCAGCCCGTAAATTGTGTGCAGGATATCTATCTTCTCTTTATTTTTATGCACATTGTCATTACAGTCTTTGAAGTAAACATCATTATCTCCGCCGATAAATCTTTTTGGCGGGATCAAGGCATCTCTTGTCAGATTTTTATAGTACAAAAAAGATTTCAAGTCGCTTTTGGAAAAATGCCCAAGATATTTATTCAGTAGATTTATATTTTGCTCATTATCGAACTCACTCCTTACCATTTCCTTCTTACTTTGTATTCCTCCTTCTAATCCTTCCTCTGAAAATCCATCATCAGGGAGGGTTATTCCGGTGAGATAAAATCTCAGATAGCTGTAGTTGCCGATTTTCCTCTTTATAAAATAAAACTGCGCAATGCCGATTATCACCTGATACACTGAGTATAGGGGAATAAACCCAAGTATAAATAAAGCAAGATATAAAATCAGTTTCAGTTGTATATTCTCATCAATAAAATTAGCTTCATAAATCACCCCGAGTAAGGTAGGAAGATAATCTTTTAGCAGCAACGGCAGAATTATGAGCAGCCCAGCGCCGGTCACAAAAACACCTGCAATCCTCTGAAGAGTTGACATACGTGCTTCTCCTCGAGAAATAAAATCCCGCAGTACGTCGAAATTTTTTTTCATAACTTTCTCTAAGCCTAAAATTTAAAAAATGTATCCACTATTTAAAAAGTAAATATCTTTGCCAGAATAGAATTCAATTGGCTGCTATGCGTAGTGTCCCTTTATTGAACAAATTGTGTTATCATCTTTTGTTTCTATTAATTCTAAATATGCGTGTATGCATCTAGTGAAGATTTTATTAGTGATAAAAGCCTAGATAATGGCATGTAAGAGATGGAAGAATTGTCCATTGGGGTTTGAGCAATTTAATTTGTCTTGGGATTGTTTTTAATACTGATAGAATAATCAAATGTTAAATACTACAAAATTGTTTTTAATATTTTTGTAGACAACTAATTATAATTACTCATAGATCCTTCAATATTGCAATGAATATAAATCAAAACAATGTTAGAAAACATTTTCAGAAATTTATTTGAACTATAAATAATAGTTAATTATTAGTTATCAGTTGTTGAAAATTTAAACAATAAAGAATTAATGCTTTATAGTTAAATACTTTTATTTCAATCTAATGTAATTGAAATATATTCACAATCAAATTATCTGGTATAATATTCATAGAAAGCAAACAATCAAACTATGAATAAATACCTCGTAACAATCCCCTATGACTGTGTTCAATATGGAAAAATGTCATGCTACATTTACGCTGAAAATGAAGCCGATGCAATTGACTTAGCATACGAAAGTGAAAATCGCTTGTCAGAGGAGTACGAAGATGGCGACCAGGATGGAACGAACTTCGATTTCGATAGTGCTCGAATAGAGTTAAATGAAGAAGATGTAACTCCACCGATCGTTCATCCAGTATTCAATACATCAAAATACACGCCCTACGAACAACTCCCGGATTACTTCCTCGCAGAACTGCAATTAGTTTAAAATTATTTTCATCCGTTTCATTAAAGAACATTAAATTCAAAAAATGAATAAATATAAATTCAGGCTGCCATACGATTATGTAAAATCCGGAGAAGTTGTAGGGTATGTTTATGCTGATGATGAAGAACAAGCTCTAGACAGATTACATAATACTGACTACTGGGTAGAAGAAGAGCACATAGACCGATATGACGGTGATACAAATTATGACCACAGTGAAGTTGAGCTTGATGAAGAGGAAGAAGATGTAGATTATGATTACGGACTTTCATATGATGACAATAACCAATCTATCTCACATGGCACTATTATAGAAAATGATATCCTTCCATCATATTTCTTGGCTGAGCTGCACTTGCTCTAAGTCGTAAAACAATTCATTTCTGTTAACAATACAATCCGACATATTCAATCAAATTTTAAATTATAAAAAAGTAATGAACAAATATACCTTTTATTTGCCCTACGACTATAATCAGTATGCAACTGTAAAAGGATTTGTGTATGCAAATACAATAGACGAAGCGCGTGAGAAAGCAAGACATTCAGAGAACTGGTTCGACGAAGAGTTTGAGGACTCTGATGATTCGGGAGATTCTTATTATAATTATGAGGAATTAGAAGTCGAACTTGATACTGCGAACGTAACACATGCTCCTATATCAGCTATGGCTACTTCAAACAACAATCTTTATCCTGATTACTTTCTTGCTGAACTACATCTTGTATAATGCTTAAATCTTAAACTCTTCT
>JBHEKU010000273.1:0-3051 GCA_041859205.1 Ignavibacteria bacterium
CTGGTTGTGCGAGTATGGAGCCCGAAAGTGATGTGACAATTAGATTCTCATCTGGCCATCCAAGTAGAATACAATAGAGCGTCATATTATCCTTGCTTCTTGTAAACCTTATATCCTTTGGACCTCCTTCTGCAGGCTCAGTAAACACACCATGACCACTACCCATCTTTGTTGGACCTTCGCCATAAATCGTCCATGCGCGGGTTCCATAAACTGCTTCACCGTATTTTTTCAACCAATCTCCCATTTCCAGCAAAATATCCTTTTGCTCCTGAGGTATGCTTCCATCGGCTTTTGGAGAAATGTTCAGGAGGAGGTTACCGTTTTTACTTATCCTGTCGAGAAAACCATGAAGAACCTGCATTGGTGAATAATAGCCAATCCCTTCGGTATAACACCAGCTCGTTTTGGAGATGGCATCGTCGGTAAGCCAATAGTTTTCCTGAAGTTCCTGTGGGCCGCCTCTTTCATAATCGAGAACCGCACATTTTGTGTTTAATGCATCCTTATATGTTGCAACCACTTCCTTGTTCCATTCAATAGATTTATTGTAGTAGTATGAAAGAAACTGAAGCAAAACAGTATCACTTATTTGAGCCAGATTAAAATCCTGCCAGATGATATCAGGCTGGTAATTATCGATGATTTCCTTGTGCTTGGCAAGCCATAATTCCTCATTTTTCTCCTTCCCAAGCTTTCCGTACAATATTTGTTTCAGGGGATCTGCTGTCGCCGGCACGCTATCATAAAATCCCGTTATATTAAAAGCATGATGCATGGAAAGAATAACTTTCATATCGTTTTTCCGGATCGCATCGGTAAGAAGTTTTACAAGATCCATTTTAGGTCCCATTTCTTTAGCATTCCAGGGATTCGCTTTGCTTGCCCACATCGAAAATCCATCGTGGTGCTCAGCTACCGGACCCGCAAACTTTGCTCCCGATTTTGCAAAAAGATCTGCCCATTCATCAGGATCGAACTGACCCCCTTCGGATTTGAGTTTAGGCGCAAACTGAACAAAATTACCGGCCTTATCCTTTCCCCCTGTAATAAACAAATCGTAAGGCCACTCATCTGTTGAACCATAAACTTCGTTATGGTGAAGATTTTCTGTTGATCCCCCGAAATACATATTCCTTGGATACCATTCATTAGCATAAGCAGGAACAGAGTAAACTCCCCAGTGAAAATAGATGCCGAATTTTGCATCCTGGAACCATTCCGGAGCGGGATTGCATTGCTCAAGAGATTCCCTGCTGGCATTGAATTTTGGCTGCTTCTGTGAGCAATTGGTAAGTAAAAGAATTGCAGAAAAAAGCAACAGAATTTGAGGTATTGTTTTCATAAAATTAAACTGATTAAAGCTTAGTTGTAGTTTCCGTTAAAAATAGAAAATTCAAAGCTGAAATTATGCTACTTTTTAAAATTATAACTAATTTTATCTGTGTAGCCTGAAAAACCCAAAATATCCCTTAAAGAAGGGCATTAAATTACAATACAATGAAATCAATTTCAAAGTGCATTTTCTTTGCTATCACTGCATTTCTCCAATTATCGTTGGTTCAGCAAAATTTAAATTCTCAACCTCTTCAGAAAGATTATTATTCCATGCAGTATGCAGACTGGATGCTATTCATCCCCGGAAACGATGAAGTGAAGCCATTTTATATTTCCACCAAACCTGTAACTAATAAAGAATATATTCTATACCTGGTTTGGACAGAAAGAGTCTATCTGGATTATCCACAGGTGCTAATTAATGCACTTCCCGGGATTACAAAAAACACAGTATTCCCGGAGAATTTTAATCCCTTTTCTGATACAGCTTCATTTAATGCATACCTTGATCTCTCGGATTCATACGTTTCGGATTACATGTTTAATCCTGCATATCTTAATTATCCTGTAATTGGAATAAGCTGGGAACAATCGTACAGATTTTGCACATGGCTTTCAGACCGTTACAATGAGTACAGTTTAATAAAGAATAAACACCTGATATTTTATCCGGATCAAATTGATGATTACTGTTTTACAAGCGAATCATTTTTGTTTGGCCAGTATGAGGGCGTTGTAGATAATGTCTTGGAACGAGATAATACTTTTAGTGGCTTTAAGAATGTAAATTATTTAATGAGACCTTCGTTTCACCTACCATCAATGTCCGAATTGCAGCTTTGTGCCAACAGTGAACTTCCTACACTAACCAAAAGTCTGTATTATGCTTTTGAACCTTATAGCGTAAAAGGTTCAGAGTTCCTTCAGTTATTTTATGATTTCTACCTGCCTGAAAAAAAAGGATTTATTTATGTAGCTCCAATGAATGAAAATGAACCCTTTTACCTTTCATCTGAAAAGCCTTATACTGATTCCTACTATAAGAGAAAACTCCCTGAATGGATTCTTGATTCCTATCTTCCCGAACAAGGGAAAAGTACTATCGAAATATATAAGGATTTCGGATATACCTTGGAATCGCTTTCTGCCATACAAAATAAAAACAGTGTGGAATTAAGTAATTTAAGTGAACCTATGTCGTATGAAAATCTTTTTTTTATGCCTTCCAAAGACAGTACCGGGTATATGCCTGTTAAAATTTTAAGTGAATCTCCAAATCGTGAATTTGAAATTTTATTAAAACCTGAGAAGGAAAACCTTAGACTGAACAGTGAAAGCTTTTATCTCTACGACACTGCTGGTAAAACTATTGTGAATAGTAAAGGAGAAACATTTACTTGTTTTAGGTTTGCTGTAACTGCTTTAAAAAAATGAATTTCCTAATCCAAACCATAAAATCAGATATTAGGAGATCAATATTATTAGCCTCTTTTATTTTTTGTGTCTCATTGCAATTATTTTCGCAGGATTCTACTTCTGCAAATTTGTTGAAGAGCCATACAATTCAGCTAAATGTTGTGAATCTTTTAGCCAAGGATGTATCCATCAGATACAGCTATTTTTTCAAAAAAAATATGAATGTTGATTTCACAGCAGGTTACAGGCTGAATTGGAAAAATACAGGGAATGAATTCCCCCTAAATCAATTAGATC
>JBHEKU010000117.1:0-10863 GCA_041859205.1 Ignavibacteria bacterium
GCTCCGGTCCCTGTCCTTCCTGACCGTGAGGAAGTAACATCACAAGATTATTGTGCAAATTCCACTTTGAGTACGATGATACAACAAAGTTATCAATAATAACCTGAGCAGCATTTGCAAAGTCACCGAACTGTGCCTCCCATATAACTAATGCCATTGGGTCAGCTGTTGCATATCCATATTCAAATCCAAGCACTGCAATTTCAGAAAGCGAGCTATCTACAGGTTCCAGTTTAGCATCTTTAGATGCAAGTGCGTTCAGAGGAATAAACTCATGTCCTGTTTCTGCATCTGCGAAAACAACGTGGCGCTGAGAGAACGTTCCGCGGGATACGTCCTGACCGCTGAGCCTGACTGTAATTCCCTCTTGAACAAGCGAACCAAATGCAAGGGCTTCTGCAAACGACCAATCTATAGGTGAATTTGCATCATTTAAAATATCTCTTCTTGACTCTATAAACTTCTTTAACTTTCCGTGCACATTAAATCCTTCAGGGAATTTAACCAATGCATCGACAATTTTATTAAAATCTTCACCTGTAATTTCTGTCTTCTTATCAAGCTGAATTGTATTTATTTCCGCTTTTGTTAAAGCCATAGGGTCTTCATGTTTGAATTCCTGATGCGTTCCTTTTGCTTTTTCAAATGCTTCGTTCAGTCTTCCGTTATAAATATTTTCAAGTCTTACTATATCAGCTTCCGTTACAGTTCCTGCTTTTAATAATTGTGTCTCATAAATTTCTTTTATACTGGCTCTGCCTTTAATAACCTTATACATCAGAGGCTGTGTAAATGACGGCTCATCTGCTTCGTTATGCCCGTATTTTCTATAACCAAGCACATCTACTACAACATCTTTTTTGAATTTCTGTCTGTACTCGTAAGCAAGTTTCGTAACCCATAAACATGCTTCAGGGTCTTCACCATTCACGTGAAATATCGGAGCCTGTACCATTTTCGCTACATCAGTTGCATAGGTAGTTGAGCGACCTTCTTTAGGGTCAGTTGTAAATCCTATTTGATTATTAATTATAATATGAAGAGTACCACCTGTAGTATATCCTTTTAGCTGAGATAAGTTCAATGTCTCTGCAACGACACCTTCACCTGCAAATGCAGCATCACCATGAAGTACTACAGCAAGTGTTTTCTTTCTTTCGATATCTTCAGTCCTTGTTTGTTTTGCGCGGACGATTCCTTCCACAACAGGATTTATAAATTCCAGATGCGAAGGATTCGATGCAATAGAAACTTTTATTTTTATTCCGCTTAATGTCTCATACTCCCCTGTTGCGCCTAAGTGATACTTCACATCGCCTGAGCCCTGTGATGAACGTGTATCAACTATATCTTCAAATTCAGAAAATATAGAGAATAAAGATTTGTTCACAATGTTAGCCAGCACGTTCAGCCTTCCTCTGTGAGCCATGCCATAAACAATTTCCTCTACTCCTTCTTTTGCAGCTTCGTCATTTAAATAATCGAGAACAGGAATAATGGTTTCCATTCCTTCCAATGAAAATCTTTTATGACCTACATACTTTGTATGAATAAACTTCTCAAAATTTTCTGCCTGAATTAATTTATTAAGCATCAGCATTTTTTCTTCAAGAGAAAAATTGCCTTTGTTGCGTGTCGATTCCATCTGATCTTGCAGCCATTTCTTTTCATCAGGGTCCTGAATATGCCTGTATTCAACACCGATCGACTGGCAATATGTTTCATGCAGTATATTCAATATCTCTCTAAGCGTTGCACTTCTTTTTCCTGCAAGGCCGTCTGTAATGAATTCCCTGTCATAATCCCATACCGTAAAGCCGTAGTTAGATGAATCAAGCTCGGGGTGATATTGAACCTTGGGGAAAAGCGGGTCTATATTAGCAAGCAAGTGTACACGGACTCTGAACATATTTATTAACTGAATCGCCTTACCGTGTTTTTCTATCTCGGCGATATTATGAATTCCGCCTGCGAAATCCTCTGCGTTGTTATCTGCTTTCCATACAACAGGTCTTAATGGAATTTTTAAATCGGCAAAAATATTTTCATAAAAATTTTCTTCACCTGTTAATAGCTCATGGACTTTTTTAAGGAAAGTTCCAGATTCTGCACCCTGAATTATTCTATGGTCATAAGTACTGGTTACATTCATAATCTTACTGATACCTAAAGATGTTATTATTTCTCTAGATGCAGCCTGAAATTCAGCAGAGTAATCAATAGCGCCTGTTGCAATAATTGCTCCTTGCCCTATCATAAGTCTTGGATTTGAAGCAATTGTTCCAAGTCCGCCCGGATTAGTAAGTGATATAGATGTTCCCATAAAATCTGAGACTTCTATCTTTCCGGTTTTTGATCTGTTCACAATATCATTATACGCATCATAGAATTGCTGGAAATTCATTTCATTTGCTTTCTTGATATTCGGTACAAGAAGCGAACGGCTGCCGTCTTTCTTCTGAATATCAATTGCAAGTCCAAGGTTAACATCTTTTTTTACAACTAAAGTCGGGCTGCCGTCAACAATTGTAAACGAGTTATTCATTACCGGAGTTGACTCAATTGCCTTAACAATTGCCCAGCCGATTATATGAGTAAAAGATATTTTACCTAGATTTAATTTTTTGAAGTGCTGATTAATTATTATTCTGTTCTCTTCAAGAACCTTAACAGGAATTGTTCTGAATGTAGTAGCTGTCGGAATCGTCAGACTGCCCGTCATATTATCTACAATCTTTGCTCCTGCTCCGCGTAAAGTAACACCGGTTTCATTTCCGGATGGCGCAGGCATATTCACTTTTGCACCTGTAGTTTGTATAATTGTCGGAGCAGACTGCATCACAACCGAACCGTTTGTATGTCCGTTCCCGATATTAAAGGAAAGCGAATCGATATTTATATCTTTAAAAAAGTTCTGCCATTTTTCAGGAACTGATTTCGCATCCTCTTTATATTGAGTGAGCAAGTCTAATACATACCAGGTATTCACGCCGAACTCGGAGATCTTTTCTCTTTGCTGTTCGTTAAGGTCTTCTAATTTCATTATTATGGAGTTAAATCTAATTTTATGTAATCTGTAAAATAAGCAATTATAAATTGAAGTTCAGTGTGAAATAGAAGTATCAAATATTTTGTAGATGTACAGAGTTGAAATTTAACTTACTGTTGTTTTCAAAAAACCTCTTTACTTTTAAAATTAAACTTCCTAATTTTCAACAATCCACAATTAATTTTTCAACCAGATAATTAAAATTGTTTATGGAAAACAAACCTCTTTACCTTATCTGTTTCCTTTTTCTCTTTTCTTCTTACTCATTCGCACAGTTCTCTACTGAATGGACTGCAAACTTTATGCGGCCTGATGAATCTAATTCAGCGCTTATCTATTCAAAACTTGATAACGCAGGTAATGTATATGTTGCGTGCGATGCTTTTTATCAGAATCAGGGAATGGATTTTGTTTTAATTAAATACAATTCAACCGGGCAGGAGCAATGGAAAGTTCATTATAACAATCCTGCCAATACAGATGACGTTGTCTACTCCATGACAATGGATAATTCAGGTAATATTTATATGACCGGAAACAGTGGTGATGATATGCTTATAGTAAAGTATAACTTTAACGGAATTCTTCAGTGGGCAAACCTGTACCGCACTCCCGGAAGCACAGGCAGCACATCAAACTCTGTTTCGCTTGATAACTCCGGCAACATATTTATTGCTGGCACAAGCCGTATGAATGCCAACAATAGAGATATGATAACAGTAAAATATAATTCTGAAGGAATCCTGCAATGGGCAAAGACTTATGACTCGCCTTTTCACAATGCAGACCAGAGCATGAAAGTACTAACGGATAATTCAGGAAATGTATATACTTCTGGAAACACAACTAACACTGACTGGAATTCTCTTTACACCTTAATAAAATACAATGCGAACGGAGACGAGCAATGGTCTATAAATTATGACAATACTGAATATACAGAAGATGATTTAATGGATATGGCAATAGACAATTCAGGAAACATTTTTCTTGCAGGATATAGTTACGATAATAATGGATCTAGCGGCCTTGTACTTAAATATAATTCATCCGGAATATTGCAATGGAAAGCACAGCCACCTTCAGACACTGAAAGAAATTCAGCGTTTGTTATTACCATAGACAACTCAGGAAATGTGTTTACTACCGGTGCAATAGTAAGGAACTTAACAAATACAGAATATTATACAGTTAAATATAATTTGCAGGGAGTTTTTCAATGGGGACAAACTTACTCCGGTCCTCCCGGTGGAAACGATAGAGCCTGGACAATTGCAGTTGATGCATTTTCAAATGTATATGTTGCCGGGATGATAAAAGGAACTAATACTCAATATGATTTTGCAACAGTAAAATATTCTTCCTCAGGTGCTCAACTTTGGGCGGCAACATATGTAGGAGATAACCAGTCTAATAGTTTTGCATCTTCCGTAAACGTAGATAACTCAGGCCACGTATATGTATCAGGATACAGTAAGATTGACGATATTTATGATAAAGTTATTACCATCAAATACTCACAAACATCCGGAATAGTAAATACATCTTCAAACATTCCCAATAAATATTTATTGAGCCAGAATTATCCGAACCCGTTCAATCCTGCAACTAAAATAAATTTTTCGCTTCCAAAAAATTCTTTCGTTACTCTGAAAGTATTTGATCTATCAGGGAAAGAGGTTGCAAATCTTGTAAATGAAAATTTATCTGCGGGTTCGTATGAAACAGACTTCAATGCGTCAGACTTAACCAGCGGAATTTACTTCTATCGATTAACAACCGAAAATTTTTCAGAAACAAAAAAGATGATTCTTGTAAAATAGTTTTACTTCAAAAATCTGGCAGGAGTTAAATCCTGTCAGATTTTATTTCTTCCCTTTTCATTTCCTTCATTACTTCTTCATTAAAATATCATTCAATTCTTATTTCATAGTTCCAAGCTTTTAAATTAGTTATTTTTGTGCACAAGTTCTTTCAAATAACCCCAAACCCCTAATAGATGAATTATTTCTATCTCGTTCTTTTTATTTTCATTTCTTTATTTTCAAACTCATCTTATTCACAGTGGAACGTAGTGTTTTCGGGCGAAACTACTACATTCAACAATTCCTATACTTTGAATTCGAGCACAGCATACGTCGTGGGCGAGTATGGCAAGTGCTACAAAACTACAAACGGCGGATTCTCATGGCTTGCGGCGAATCCCGGCCAGGCTTTCACACTTTACTCAATCGCATTTTCAGATGCTTTAAACGGAATCATTGCAGCTTCCAACGGTATTTATTTCTTAACCGATAACGGCGGAGCAAGCTGGGGGCAATACAGTGTCGGTACAATTTATCCTGTTACCTGCGTTAAATATTTCAATGCAAACAAGTTCGCTTTATGCGGTGAGGCCGGTCTGCTGCGTGTTTATACAAACGGCGGGCTCTCAGGTCAATATTCCGGCTCAAACAATTTTCAGGCTGTAACATTTGCCGATGAATCCAATTTAATTGCAGTAGGTTTAAACGGAGTCATAACAAAATCCAGTAACTCCGGCGCATCCTTTATCGGGCTCAACTCCCCTACTTCAAACAATCTTTATTCAGTCAGCTTTGTAAATACAAACACCGGATATGCTGCGGGAAGCTATGGTACAGTAATTAAAACTATTAATGGCGGCAATAACTGGACAGTTCTGAATACGGGTGCATTAGTCTGGCTTTATGGAGTAAGCTTTGTTAATGCTAATACAGGTTATGCCTGCGGTGAAAGCGGAACGCTGATAAAAACAATTAACGGCGGACAGACCTGGTTTACGCAGGTTTCAAATTCTGTTCAGACTTTGAAAAGCATATCAGTAAGAAGCGATAACCTCGGCTACTGTACCGGAATTTCAGGCACTGTATTAAAAACATCAAATGCAGGAGCTTCATTTATAAACCAGATTTCAAATGAACTTGCTGAAAGATTTGAACTGAAGCAAAATTTTCCAAATCCATTCAATCCTGCTACTAAAATTAATTTTTCAGTTCCCAAAAACTCTTTTGTCACACTGAAAGTTTTTGATATGTCAGGTAAAGAAGTTGCAGATCTTATCAATGAGAATCTTGAAGCCGGAAACTATGAAACTGAATTCAACGGCTCAGATTTATCAACAGGAATTTATTTCTACAAATTAACCCATGAGAATTTTACAGAGACAAAGAAGATGATGCTTATAAAATAAATTAAAGGACCTGACAGTTATCGTTTGACTGTCAGGTTACTTCATTTCAAGTAATATCCGTTGAAACTTCTCAAACTTTTCACCTAAATTTAATAAGTTAAAGTTTTTAATGTTAGTTTATTTTGTCCTGTTTACATAAGGACGCGGAGCAATAACTGTATCTGCCTTGGTTACAAAGTAGCTGGCATTTACCTGTACATCGAAGTTTTTTAAGATTTTATTGGTAGGTACAGAGCAATAATCATCTAAATTGCCGAACGGAGAAAATTTCTGAACCGTCCATTTATAAGCAGTACCCTTCTTTAGATTAAAGCCGTACTTTGATAAGTCAGGATAAGTGAACGTTTCAGTATTATTATATATCCACACACTGTAAACAAAATTTCCTTCGGGCACAAACTGATAGCAGTACACTCCCGGATTAGTTGTATTCCCTTTTGCAAAAAACTGAGTGGTGGAATCTACATTGGCAGAATTCAGCGGCGGATTTAATAAAGCAATTTCCGGTATGCCGTTAAATGTAATAATAGAATTCTCCGGCATGTATGCATTATTTATAATATAGCTGTCAGATGTATAGGGATTGTACGTTGTCATGTGCATACGGTTAGTCGAAAAAATCTTCGGCACTACAAAATCAAACGTCCCCCGAAAATTATAGTTTTCAAGAGCCATATCTGAGTTTGTATTTCCCGCCAGACTGAAATATATATTATTATCTGATGTTGAGCTGAAATTAAAATTCCTTACGTTCACAATTCCTTCATCGGGATTTGCAGAATAAAACGATGCCGAGTCAAACGTAGTATTTATAATTCTGTTTGTATCTATATAAAAACTTCTCTCTGCGTATGAATCATACGACCTGATAAGGAACGGCTGAAAAGGATTCCGCGTATATGACATAAGAATAAGCTTGCCGAACAATGTCTGCTTATTCCCTTCCCATGTTATCGGCACTCTTGCAGAAACGGTATCTCTTATACTGTAATTATAGCTGAATGAAATAATATCCTCTGATGTAAACTGTATAAGCAATGATTTATCAGCAGGGATTAAAGGGTACTTAATAAAAAACTCACCTTCTTTGTAATTAGTATTATCGCTGTATGTATTATAGGTAAGATTCGGATTATTTGCGTTAAGGTTCTGATATACGTTAATAGTGGAGTCACCGTCTTTTTTTACAATAAGACTTATCGGATAGGAAATATTTGCAAGTGAGAAAAACCCGTCACCCAATGTAGTAGTGTAGTTTGTCGGCGAAGCATAAACTTTCACTCCGGGAAACGGATAACCTTTCAGATCATATACATGCCCGGAAATTACCGTCCCGTTATTATGAATAGTCGTATCGGGCTTTGTAATAGGATTGCAGGAAGTAACAGTTACGGAATAAAACGCCGCTGCCAGCAGAAAAATAATAACAAAAAAGTATGGTAGTATCCGACCCAATATAATGCCTCGTTAATAAATTAAGTTAATCAATATACGAAATGATTGTAATAGTTTTAATTCAATTTCAAATTTCAAGCTTGTAATTTTTATTTAGAAAATGTTTAAAATCTATTGAATTTCGGTTTTAATATTTTTCAAAAATTTTTCCTAATCTTGACGGATTTTTGACGGATTTTGAAAAATATGTGTTGTTTTTTCAATACTGCAATTTTTTAAATTTGTTCCCAGTGTCGGATTTTCAAAATCCCGGTATTGTTTTTTCAACACTGCCGATTTTACTTTTCCGACACTGTTTTTGATTTCAGAAATAAGATTTAAGATTTAAGATTTCAAGTTCTTTTTCCCCTCAGTTACTAATCGCATTGTAACATTATTGTAACATTTTGCTCCCGTATCATTTTTCTTTACAATGATGAATTTTTGACGGGTTTTCATTTTCATTTAAATTGTGCCGAATTCAATACTCGCCCTATCAGCAAATCCGTAAATTTTTTATTTTCTTCTATATTGGGCATGTGAGCAGAGTTCTCAAACCAAATTAACTCTTTTAACGGAGCTTCCAACACATTAAAGTACTTTTCAGCAATAGACGAGGGCGCTTCATAGTCATGCCTGCCAAGTAGAAAATATACAGGTATTTGAAGTGACGGTGCTATGGTAATCAGGTTAATTTTCATTAACTCCGGAAAAACCAGCCCGACAGTTTTAAAGATTCCTCTGAAGAAATTTATCTTATCTGCCAAAGTATATTCACTTGAACGCAACAGAGATTTTAAAACAACAGGAAATGCGCCTTTAGAATTATTATAAACTTCTCCGCCGTATTTAGCCAGATATCTTCTTTCAGTCATAAATTTTTTCTTCCAGTTACCTGTGTAAGGCGGATGACCAATTTCAGAAAGTTTCTGAATATCCTTTATATTGTTTTCTTTTTTTGCCTGCTCTAAAGTCCATTCATAGCTGAGTTTTTCATTTTCTGCCATGTTTATAGTCTGGCCTATTCCTATAAATGCATGATAATATTCAGGCTGTTTTTGAGCTGTAAGAACTCCCAGTACACTTCCCCATGAGTGCCCTGCCAGAAATATTTTTTTCTGATTGAATCTGCTGCACAAAATTTTCGTCAACTCGCATGCATCATTTATAAACTGATTTACATTCATCATAGAGACAGGTTTATTTGCATGGAATGATTTTCCTGCTCCGCGCTGATCCCAGGAAACGACTATGAAATGCTTTTCTAATCCTGACATATATCTTCTTAAAAGACCCATATCCGATGTACCCGGTCCGCCGTGAAGAAATAGAATAATGGGATTAGTTGCCTTCTCTCCCCGCAGGAGAATCCATTGCTCCTGCCCGCCTAAATTTACTTTTTCAAGTGAGGCAATGCTGCCTTTTAAAGAACGACCTTTGGAATCTTTTATTGGTGAAGTATAACCGGGGATAAGATATAAAATAAAAATTGCCAAGCCAAGCGTAAGTGCTATATATAAAAGAATCATAATCCGGTTTTAAAATAACCTATCTTAGTATACGAATCTTGATATTCTTTAGTTCATTTTAATAAAATTAAAAGTCGGAAAATGGTCTGATTATTTCGATTTCAGACGTCATAACTTTCTCCTTAATTTTTTCAATTTAAATCAAGATTGAAACATTATTGTAACATTTTACATAACCAAACTACCTTATGAACCTTATGAACCCTATGAACCTTACAAACTTTACAAACTTTATAAACTTTACAAACTTTATACCTTATTAACCTTATGAACTGTACTGCTTTCCAAATTAACAATTATACTTCAAATTACAAAGATAATGTTCCCTATATGTAGGAATAGGGAGAAAATTATATTGACACAAACCTTCAATTTGTAACTGAATGTTTAACATTCAATGAGTATTTTGCTTAATGGAAAATCTCAATACGGATAAATGCCTAAACTGCGGAACAGAACCTATAGGAAACTACTGCCACAATTGCGGACAACAAAAAATCACTCCCGGTATATCAGTAAAAAACAGCTTTGATGAGTATTTTTACAAAACAATTTATTGGGAATCAAGCTTCTCAAATACAGTTAAGGAGTTATTTCTCGCGCCGGGAAACTTCGTTAGGAATTTTATTAACGGCAAAAGGAAAGATTATGTAAAACCCGTCGGATTTTTTCTTATGACGGTTTCATTTTTCATACTGATGTTTCACTTTTTCAGTGAAGGGTATTTCAGCTATATGCAGGAAACTTTCTTAGGTAAAAATACTCAGGAAATGATTGATAATAAAGTTTCAACGAGTGAATTCCGTCAGCTGCTTTTATCCAGAATGAATTACCTTATGTTTCTCCTGCCGCCTATCTTAGCTCTGGTTCATACATTCGTTTTCAGAAACAAAGATGTTGGCTATGGCGAGCGCCTCGCATTTTATTTATATATTCTTGGGTTTGGAGCATTAGTTACAGTTATCTTTATTCCCCTTTCACTTTTAACTCCTGTAATGTGGAATTTAAGATTACTGCCTCTTATCGGCTATTATATGTTTGCAATAATTCAATTCTCAAAGGCAAATATTATTTCAGGGATTTTTAAATCACTTATTGTGCTTGTTGTTGGAAATGCGCTTTATTTCGGTTTAGTAATATTATTGCTCTGGGGATATCTGGAGTTGTCGCATTGATTTTAATTTTCCCTTATTTGAAAAGCCATAGTTAAAATTTCAGACAAATTAGAGCTTTAAGTGCTTTTAACCTCTGAAACCTTATAACCCTTAAAAACCTTATAGACTTTACAAACTTATTTATAGGTGCTTTTTTTGTAAGTTTTTAAAAATTTTTAAATTAGGTATATTGGCAAAGTGAAACGGTATTGTATCCTTATATTTTTTTTCCTCTTTATCAGTCTTTCTTGCAGTCTTTCTTGCGGACTTTCAAAAGCCACAACAACAGAGCTTGAAAATCTTGTAAACAGCGGAATTACAAATAAATATTTTCCGGGCGCGCAGCTTTTAATTGCAACTCCTGATAAAATATTAATGGAAAAAAATTTCGGGAAATACACCTATGACGCAGATGCTAAGGAAGTAACAGGCTCCAGTATTTATGATATTGCCTCAGTAACAAAAGTAATTGCTACAACTTCTGCA
>JBHEKU010000197.1:0-61428 GCA_041859205.1 Ignavibacteria bacterium
GCTGAGAACAAAAATTGAGTTCCTCAATTTTTGCTCTCAGTAAACGAACCTTCGGTTCGTGCGAGCGCCTCCAATGCACGTGATTTTTTATTTTGCAGAATAACCCGTCAAAAATTCGTCAGAAATTGAAAACCTTTATCAAGTAAGCTTCCCCCTCCTTCATAAGGAGGGGGACTGAGGGGGCGGTATCAACAATCCGTCAATTTCAGAAAATAAAAATTATCGCCATTGTAAAAACAATACCGTCGGAATGAAAACCCGTCAAAAACCCGTCAAGATTAGAAAAAATACTGAGAAGATGAATATATGAAATATTGAAATGGAGAAAATAAGCCGGAATTAAAGAATCCGTCAAAAATTCGTCATTAAAGAAGAAACTTAGAAAAGATGATGAGTTTTGTAAAAGTGAGGCAGGATTAAAGAATGTGACAATAATACGACTATTTTCGACGAACGAATAACAATGAACAAATAACGAAAATCAATCGATCTGAAATGCTTCGAATTCAATAATTTCGCCGTCTTTTACTTCGCAGGCGATTGCAATCGGATTGCAGCAGACTTCACAGTCCTCTACATATGCCTGTGGATCTTCCGTCGGGTCAATCAGCATAGAGATTTTCTCAAAGCAATAAGGGCAGGTAAATTCGTGTTCTATTTGCATAAGAGTATATTAAATTTCCCCTCCTTGTAAGGAGGGGATTGAAATAAAAAATTATAGAGCGGTGTCGTCTACTTTGTCTAACCAGTGTTCGACATAGCTTACGTTTTGCTCAAAGCATTCTTCAACAAAAGGAGAGCCAAGCTTCGGGACTTTCAGCAATTCGGTATATGACATGCTGCCGCCTTCTTTGCAGAGCCTTATGTAATCAACCATTGCAGTATCTCGGTTCTCGTTGAACTTTCTCCAGAACTCGAATGCGCTTATTTGTGCGAGACAGTAATCTATATAGTAGAAAGGACTTTCATATATATGTCTTTGTGCCTGCCATCTGCCGCCGTTCTCGAGATAAGGATTATCGATGTAGTCAAGCAATGGAAGATATTTTTTCTCTGTGTGTCTCCAGAATTCTTTTCTTTGCTGCGGAGTAGCATCCGGATTTTCATAAACATAATGCTGGAATTCATCAACAGCAGTTCCATAAGGAATAAAAATCATGCAGCCGTTAATAGCTGAGAATTTATATTTCTCCGTATCCTCTTTAAAGAACGAATGCATCCACGGCCATGTTAGAAGCTCCATACTCATTGAGTGAATTTCGCATGCTTCCATTGTAGGATTGTGATACTCAACAATATCAAAATTTCTGCTGCAGTATGCCTGGAACGCATGACCTGCTTCATGGGTAAGAACTACAATATCGTGAGATGTTCCGTTGAAGTTAGAAAAGATAAAAGGCGCTTTGTAATCTTCGATGAAGGTACAATATCCGCCGGCTTCTTTTCCTTTTTTGTTAACAAGGTCCATCAGCTCATTATCAACCATGTAATTGAAAAACTCGCCTGTTTCTTCTGAGAGTTCTTCATACATTTTTTTTGCGTTCTCTAATATCCATTCGGGAGTTCCTTTAGGTGTAGCATTGCCCGAATTAAAATCCAGTGCGCCGTCGAAGTACTCGAGCGTTTCAAGTCCGAGGCGGTTTGCCTGACGCTGCTTTAACTTTGCTGCAATCGGCACTGCGTATTTTTTAACGTAGCTTCTGAATTTTTTTACATCTTCAGCATTGTAATCTGTGCGGCTCATTCTGTAATAGCCGAGCTCTACAAAATTTTTGAAGCCAAGCTTTGTTGCAATTGTATGCCTTACTTTTACTAAGTCATCGAAAATTCTGTCAAGTTCTTCAGCGTTATCGGAATAGTATTTCCATTTAGCTTCGTTAGCTTCTTTGCGTTTTGCTCTATCTGTAGAAAGCATAAAAGGCTCCATGCCGGCAATATTTCTTTCTTCGCCGTCATAGAAAATTTTAGCAGTGGCTATCAGCTTATTATACTCTGTGCAGAGTTCATTTTCCCTTACAAGGTCATCATTTATAATGGGATCGTAAGATTTAATGTAGCAGTCTGCAACAGCAAATAAAAGCTTGCCGAATTTTTTTTCAAGCTCAGGTTTGAATTTTGACTGAACCAGAGCTTTGTAATATTCTGAAATATATCCTGAGAAGATAGGTGAGTAATCATCGAAGAATTTTTTTTCTTCTTCGTAAAACTTGTTGTTCGTATCGATAGAATAATTAACTGAGGCAATATTAAACATCGTCGAAAAATTCTTTCTTACAACGTTAATGTTTTCAATAATCCGGCACTGAGTTTCTGCTGACTCGGCATTATTAAAATCGATTAAATCTTTTTGTATCTCACGTCCGATGGTGTCGAGGTCAGGGCGGGAATACTTGAAATCTGAAAATTTCATGAAGAAATAAAGTGGGGTTGAAATAATTTGAAAATTAAATATAAATTAAGGGGGGGCAATTAACAATTAAGAATTTTTAGGATAAAAGCTGACCTAAATCATATTAAATCTGAAAAAAATATACCATTTTTACAATATCGGTATTTGATTTTAATTAAAATTACTTATTAAAATGAGTGCTCGCATAAAAGTTCTTTCTTCAATTTTAACTATTGTTCAATGATTTCCTCTAAATTCTCAACTATTGATGGCAATGAAGCTGCCGCTTACATAGCTTACAAATTAAACGAAGTTATCGCAATATATCCTATAACACCTTCATCGGGAATGGGTGAACTTTCCGACGTCTGGTCTTCCCTACGCAAGCCGAATATATGGGGCAGCGTACCTGTAGTTCAGGAAATGCAGAGTGAAGGCGGCGCAGCAGGCGCAGTACACGGCGCTTTGCAAACAGGCTCGCTTACAACAACTTTCACAGCATCACAGGGATTATTATTGATGATTCCCAACATGTATAAAATTGCAGGTGAACTTACTTCAACTGTTTTCCACGTAAGCGCAAGAGCATTATCCGCTCAGGCTTTATCAATTTTCGGAGATCACAGTGACGTAATGGCAGTAAGACAGACAGGTTTTGCATTGCTCTGTTCAAACTCTGTTCAGGAAATTATGGATACGGCTTTAATTGCTCATGCAGCCACGCTGGAATCAAGAATTCCTTTCATCCTTTTCTTCGACGGATTCAGAACACCGCATGAAGTTGCCAAGATAGAATTGATACCGGAAGAAATCATTAAGCAAATGATTGATGAAAAGTTTATATATGAACACCGCAAACGCGCGCTTTCACCTGATAATCCTTTTATAAGAGGAACAGCGCAAAATCCTGATGTGTATTTCCAGGGAAGAGAGACAGTGAACCGGTTTTATGATAATTGCCCGGGTATTGTCCAGAAATACATGGATAAATTCTTTGAATTGACAGGAAGAAGATATAATTTATTTGACTATTACGGCGACCCGAATGCAGAGAGAGTTATTATTATGATGGGTTCGGGAGCAGAAACAGTTGAAGAGACAATCGATTACTTAAAACAATCCGGTGAAGAAAAAATAGGAGTATTAAAAGTTCGCTTGTTCAGACCTTTCTCAATAAAACATTTTATAGATAAGCTTCCTAAATCAGTAAAGAAAATTGCAGTATTAGATAGAACAAAAGAGCCCGGCTCTAACGGCGAGCCAATGTATAAAGATATTGTAACTGCAATCAGTGAGGCAATGACTTCAGATAATCCTCCGTTTGAAAAGTTCCCCCATGTAATCGGCGGAAGATACGGACTTTCATCGAAGGAATTTACTCCTGCTATGGTGATGGGAATTTATAATGAATTAAAAAAAGATAATCCGAAAAATCATTTTACGGTTGGTATAAATGACGATGTAACATTTACAAGTTTGAAATACGATAAACATTTCTTAAAAGAAAATGATAACGTATTCCGCGCAATGTTTTACGGACTCGGCGCAGATGGCACAGTCGGCGCAAATAAAAATACGATTAAAATTATAGGCGAAGAAACTGATAATTACTGCCAGGGATATTTTGTTTACGATTCAAAAAAATCAGGCTCGACTACAATCTCACACTTAAGATTCGGTCCTAATCCTATTAAATCATCTTACTTAATCGGCTCATCAAATTTCATAGGTTGTCATCAGTTTAACTTCCTTGAAAAATTTGATATGCTCAGAAACATTGTTGATGGCGGAACGTTTTTATTAAATTCTCCCTATGGAAAAGCCGATATATGGGATAAGCTTCCGAGAATAGTTCAGGAAGATATCATCGACAAGAAAATTAATTTTTATGCAATTGATGCTTATAAGGTTGCGAAGGAAACAGGTATGGGTTCACGCATGAATACAATCCTGCAGACATGTTTCTTTGCAATATCGGGTGTGCTTCCAAGTGATGAAGCCATAGGTAAAATAAAATACTCTATACAAAAAACATACGGAGCAAAAGGTGATGAAATTGTAAATAAAAATTTCAACGCAGTAGATAAAACTCTTGAAAATTTATTTAAAGTTGAAGTCCCCGCAAAGGCATTAGGTAATATAGAACTTCCACCCATAGTTCCCAATGATGCTCCAAACTATGTAAAGAACGTTCTATCAAAAATGATTTCCGGTAACGGCGATGAAGTATCAGTAAGCGAAATGCCGATTGACGGAACATTTGCTTCGGGCACTTCACAGTGGGAAAAAAGAAATATTGCTTTGCAGATTCCTGAGTGGGATGAAAGTATATGCATTCAATGCGGCAAGTGCGCAATGATATGTCCTCATGCAACTATAAGAATAAAAACGTATGATAAAAAATTTTTAGAAACAGCCCCTGCCGGATTTAAATATATGAAGGCAAAAGGAAAAGAATTCGGAGAAGATACTTTATATACAATTCAGGTTGCAGCAGAAGATTGTACGGGATGTACACTCTGTTATGAAATTTGTCCTGTAAAAAACAAGAGCGAAGTAAGACTTAAAGCTCTTAACATGATTCCTCAATTGCCTGTAAGAGAAAAAGAAAGAGCTAACTGGAATTTCTTTAAAGAGCTTCCCGAATACGACAGAAGTAAACTTAATATTCACTCAATAAAAGACAGCCAGATTTTGCAGCCGCTCTTTGAATTCTCCGGCGCATGTTCAGGCTGCGGTGAAACTCCTTATATAAAACTTGCAACACAGCTCTTCGGTGACAGAATGATAATAGCAAATGCTACGGGATGCTCATCAATTTACGGTGGTAATTTGCCTACAACTCCATATACAATTAACATTGACGGCAAAGGACCTGCATGGAATAATTCACTCTTCGAAGATAATGCAGAGTTCGGTCTGGGCATGAGATTATCTATAGATAAACATTTTGAATACGCTGCTGAACTTTTGATATCAATGAGCTATGACTTAGGAGAAGTTTTCGTAAGCGAAATTCTCCACTCACCTCAAAAAGAAGAAATAGATATTGCAAGACAGAGGGAACGAATAACTCTTCTGAAAGAGAAACTAAAAAACATTAAGTCGCATAATGCCGAAATGCTCCTTAGTGTTGCAGACTATCTTGTAAGAAAATCAGTATGGATTATCGGCGGTGACGGATGGGCGTATGATATCGGCTACGGCGGACTTGACCACGTTCTTGCCTCAGGCAAAAACGTAAATCTCCTTGTGCTTGATACTGAAGTTTACTCTAACACCGGCGGACAGATGTCGAAGTCAACAGGTATCGGTGCCGTTGCAAAGTTTGCTGCAAACGGAAAGAGCTCGCCTAAAAAAGATTTAGGTCTTCTTGCAATGAGCTACGGCAACGTTTATGTTGCCCGGGTAGCAATGGGAGCGAATGACTTGCAGACTCTCAAAGCGTTCCTTGAAGCGGAAGCTTATGACGGTCCTTCTCTTATAATTGCTTACTCACATTGTATAGCGCACGGAATAAATATGGAGAAAGCATTGGACAGTCAGAAAGGCGCAGTCGATAGCGGTTACTGGCAACTGTTCAGATACAATCCTGATTTATTGAAGAGCGGTGAAAATCCATTTAAACTGGATTCCAAACCACCTAAAATAAAATTTGAAGATTACGCCTACAGGGAAACACGATATAAGATGCTTACAAAATCACATCCTGAACATGCAAAACATTTATTAAAACTTGCGCAGCAGGAAGTTAATAAAAAATGGAAACAATACGAGAAGATTGAAAAAGAACATGCACCTGAAGTAAAAACTGAAAACAAAATTTAAACTTTAAATATTATGATTAAAATATTTGCTTTTGTTCTCGCAGGACTTCTTCTCACTTTTTTTTGTATGAATAAAAGTTATATAGATCTGAAAAACGGTGAATCGATATTTAAAACCGGTAAGAACTTATCCGGTGAGGTTCTGCAGGATATGGAAAAATCCGAAATGAGAGGTATGCAGCACTCATGCGCGCACTGTCACGGCGAATCCGCAGAAGGTAAACCGTATAGAAGAATGGGACCGACAGGCTCAATTAAATTCAAAGATTTATCCGATGCAAATCTGCACAAAGTTCCTTATACAGATGAACTGTTCTTCAGATTTCTGGATAATGAAACAAAAAGTGACGGTAAGACGGCAGAAACAGGAGTAGTATGGAAGATGGCTGAGAAAGATAAGATTGATTTACTCGCTTACTTAAAAACTTTAAATTAACATTTTGAAACTCGAAGCGCTGCTTCGCTTAATATAAAATTATGGACCTCTCAACAAAATACATGGGTTTAAAATTAAAAAACCCAATAGTTCCATCAGCTTCTCCCCTATCAAAAAATCTTGACTCGGTAAAGCAGCTTGAAGATGCCGGCGCTTCTGCAATTGTATGTTACTCTTTATTTGAAGAACAGATTACTCACGATAGCCATGAGCTTGATTATTTTTTAACACGCGGAATTAATTCTTATCCCGAAGCTTTAACATATTTCCCGGATGTAGAAGATTACAATTTAGGACCGGACGAATATTTGCGGCATATATCACGAATGAAAGAGAGCGTTCATATTCCCGTTATAGGAAGTCTTAACGGAGTGAGCACGGGCGGATGGATAAAATACGCTAAGCTTATTGAGCAGGCAGGCGCTGACGGATTAGAACTCAATGTTTACTACATACCTACAGATCCGGATTTGCCGGGATACGAAGTAGAAAATATGTATGTGAATGTCTTGAAGTCAGTGAAGGAAACTGTTAACATTCCCGTTGCAATAAAACTAAGCCCGCACTTTTCCTCATTCGCAAATATGGCAAAGCGCCTTGATGATGCCGGAGCAGATGCTCTGGTAATGTTTAACAGATTTTACCAGCCGGATTTCGATTTGGATAATCTTGAAATCGTTCCGCATCTTATGCTCTCAAGCAACTGGGAAATGAGAGTGCCTTTAAGATGGATTGCAATTTTATACAGGAAAATTCATGCTAGCATGGCAGCAACGAGCGGAATTCACAGCGCAGAAGATGTAATAAAAATCATGATGGCCGGCGGTGATGTTGCAATGGTGTGCTCTGACTTGCTAAGGCACGGACCTGTTCGAATAACGGAGATTCTCAGTGATATTATGACTTGGATGCAGGAAAAAGAATATGAATCTATTTCACAGATGAAAGGAAGCATGAGCCAGAAATCTGTTACGGAGCCTGCTGCATTTGAACGCGCAAACTATATGAAAGTGCTTAACAGCTATAAGGAATAAATTGTTTAAAATAAACAGATAAAGATTTTATTTGATGGAAGCTAAATCTTTCATATACCATTCCTTATCTGTTTTCTTTTTTATTTGGTCAGCGGCTACAACGGAAAGTTTCAGAAATTTTTCTTTCAATTTATTTTTTCCGAGCACCATATAAGCTCTTGCCATACACTCATAGCCGTAACCTAAATCAAAATCAGTAAAGCCATGTTTCATGGTTAAGTCGTAACATCTTTTTGCATAATACAGCGCCTCTTTTCCAAAATCAAAATGAGCATGTACACGCGAGCAAATCCATTCGCCTCTTTGCTGGTTTAGTTCTGTTCCGGCAAATTTCCAATGCCAGGTAGAAACATGCGCCAGTCTTATTGCTTCACAGATATCATCATCTGAAGGATTTTCTTTTCCCATTATGTCCCATACTGCATTAAACGAATTGCATCCGAGTTCTCTATGGAGCTCTTTATTTAACAAAGTTTTTTTAGCCATAAATTACTTATTAAGTTTATTGGGCTTATAAATCTTTTGAAAACATATTTAAGTCTTCTCTTCGTTCAAATCCGCTTTTAAGCCAGAACTTGCCGTTTGCTTCATTATCTGATTTCAGCATTATGATACAACGTTTTATTCCCGATGCTTTTATTCTTTCCAAAGAAAGTTCTGTTAACCTTTTTCCGATTGATTTCCCTCTGTAATTTTTATCTACGGCAAGATGATAAATATATCCGCGCCGTCCGTCATGCCCTCCAAGAATTGTCCCTATTAATTTTTCATTGTCATAACAAACAAAACTCATCCCCGGATTTCTTTGTAAATAAAAACTTAACGATTCCAAAGTATCGCTTTCTAAAAATCCCATACCTTCTGTTTGTTTCCAAAGCTCAATGGAGTTTTCATGGTCGTTAGTTTTCATTTCTCTGAAATCAAACATAACTGCCTAAACTATTTTTTCAAATTGCACTTCCTGAAATCCTTCTCTCCATATTTTTTCACCAAACTCTTTTAAGATTTGAAAATCCTCTTCATAAACCTTTGCGAAAAAATTGCAGCAGTCGACTAATTTTCCTTCGCCGTAAAAAATGCCGAGGCAGTTTTTGACTTTGTTTCTATCCGGTTTCACTGGGGCAACAACAAATTCCCCCGGCTCTGCGAATACCGATGCATTCTCCTGTATAATATCTAAAGCCGGAGCTTTATCCGACCATAATTCCTGACCTGATACCTTCGCATGCATTATTGTTAATGAAAAGGGAAGCGCATCATTAAATGCTTTTGATGTAACGGGAGCTTCAGAGTAATATCTGAATCTAATTTCTATTCCTTTATTTGTTTTTATTTTAAAGCCGTTCATAATTAAATTTTATTTTACTACTGCTATTGCCATTCCGTCGTATTCCTTTACTCCGACGGTTTGAATTATTGTTGCATTAACTTCTTTACACTCTGATAAAAACTTATTGAACCTCTGTACACCTAAAACTTTTTCATCGGTACTGTTCTCATGTAGTATATCTCCGTTGCGGATTACATTATCTGCTATGATAATTGTACCCGGGTGTGAGAGCTTTAATGCCTGCTGAAAGTACTCTGTATACGGAGGCTTATCTGCATCTATAAAAATCATATCGAACGGCTCTGTATTACCTGCAATCATTTTCTCCAGAGTTTCCAAGGCTTTGCCTGTAATGATTTCAACTTTTGAATCAAGCCCGGCGCGGTTTATATTTTTCTTAGCGACTTCAGCGTGATGGGGTTCAAATTCAATCGTAATAAGTTTTCCGTCTGCAGGCAGTGCTCTTGCCATCCATATTGTGCTGTAGCCGGCAAGTGTTCCAACTTCCAAAATTCTTTTTGCATTACAGCTAAAAGCCATGATTTGAAGAAACTTACCCTGATTGGGTGAGACGCTTATCTGCGGAATATTTTCTGACACTAAAGATTCTTCTGCTTTTAATAAAGCTTCATCCTGAGGGATTAATAAGTTTTCAATATACTTATCAACTTCTTCAAAAATTTTATTGTCCATTAAAAAGTGTTTGTGTTGCTGAGATGAAAATTCAATTTATAAAATTATGTCAGAAAATTAAACCGAGAAAAAAGTAGTTTGGCAGGAAAGTAATGCGAGAGATTAATGAAAATAAATTTGTAAATTATAGATAGGAGAGTAAAACAAAAACGGGGCTAATGCCCCATCTCAAAACTTTGTTGCAATAATTTATATTACAAGCTTACGCTTGCGCCGATTGTGAAATTGAGCCAGTTAAGACTTCCACTCCCTGACTTTGGGAAAGGGTTATGATATTTTAGTTTACCTACAAGTTCTACTTTATCAGTTAGGCTGGTAACTGCGCCTGCGCCTGCATTTATTCCAAAATAATTTTCACTTGCAGCAACAAAAACTCCGCCAAAATCTATTTTAGTTGCATATGAGCCAAGCCCTGCTTCACCGAAATATCTTACTTTAGCATATGGATTAAAATAATATTTTCCGTTAGCAGTAATTTCAGTCAGAGAATATATTGCGTTTGACGAATAACCTGCAATACCTACAATTGAAAGATTTGGAGCTACACCATATTCGGCTTCGCCGCTGAGATGTATAAATATTTTTTCATCATCAGCTCCGGCAGAAGTAATATTTGTTATTCCGATGTTAACTGCTGTTGAAAATTTTCCAAAATGCTGCGCATTGGAAGTTTGTGAAAAGCAAAATACAAATAAAATGAGTAAGGTATAAACGGTAGATTTTCTCATTGAGAGTTTTTGTTTGGTTTTTAAAATGGTAGAAAAAATTTTAGAAATTAAAATAAACGTTAATTAAAAAATATTTCTCCATTAAAGAAAAGAATAACCGTGATAAGCGGCTATCGTCCTTGATTAGGAAGCCTTGATGTGAAAAGAGGCCGGGATATAAATAGAATTAATTTGTTTGACGTGAATATTAAAAGAAATTCTATTAAATAAGAGGCATAAAAAAATATCAATGTATATTACTATTCAATTGAGTTACTATTTTTAACAAGTGTTATAAATTCCTCAATGAATTTTACGAAGTCATTTTTTGTGTTTATATCAGTAATCTCACCTATCTCATTTATTTTTCCTTTTATACCGTGAATCAATAATGTTGTATCGTCGTTAAAGTTTGCCATTATAGTTTTCATAATCAGTTTAAGTTCTTCATGTCCCTTTGCTCCATGGGCAGATGCTGTTATTAATCCGGTCGGCTTGTCTGAAAAAACTGTTGTAGCAACACACCACTCGATTGCATTTTTCAAGCCGCTTGGTATACTGAAAACATATTCCGGTGTGCAAATAAGTAATCCGTCTGCATTAGCTATGCTGTTTCTGAATTTTGAAATTGTTTCAGGAGGATTTTCAGAAGATAGTTCAGGATCAAAGTGCGGAAGTGTCTTTAAGTTATTAAAAATTGTTACATCAAAAACATCTTTTGTTAAGCTTACAAAAGCATCAACCAGCTTTTGATTAGCAGAATTTCGGCTTGCGCTTCCTATGATTGCAAACAAGTTAAACTTTTTATCCATCATATAAAAAATAAATAAATCAATTTTCAATTTATACAAATAAAAAGGCGGTTCATGACCGCCTTTTTATTTCACTTCTGATTTTAATTTGATTTTATTGCGCTAAATATCCGCCATCTACAGGGTAATAAGAGCCTGTAACAAATGATGCCTTTGATGAGCTCAGCCATAAAACTAACTCCGCAACTTCTTCTGATTTCCCTAAACGGTTCATAGGGTGCAAGCCCGCCAAAGCGGCTATTGTTTTTTCATCCAGTGTATCCGTGAGTAAAGGAGTTTGTATATATCCCGGACCGACTGCATTAACACGTACATTCTGCTCTCCATATTCCAGTGCGGCAGTTTTTGTAAGGCCGACTACTCCATGCTTTGCCGCTACATAACCTGAAAGTCCTTTTGTTCCTACCTGTCCGAGTATTGAAGAAATATTTACAATGCTTCCTTCTCCGCTTGCAAGCATAGCAGGGATTTGAAAATGCATCCCGTAAAATACTCCCGATAAATTTATTCCGATTATTTTATTCCAGCTTTCAATGGGATATTCTGCTGTTGGCAGTAAATCTCCTCCGATGCCCGCATTATTGCATGCAATATGCAAAGCGCCGAAATGTTTCATTGCCTCCTTAACAAGGTTCTCCTGGTCATTCGGATTCGATGTATCTGCTTTAAAAAAAACGGCTGTTCCTTTTTTTGAAATAATTTCTTCCGTTACTTCTTTACCTGACTTTTCATTTATATCAGATACTACTACTTTTGCACCCTGTGCTGCATACAATAATGCAATTGCTTTACCAATACCGGAGCCTGCGCCGGTTACGATTGCGACTTTGTTCTCTAACATCTTCATAATTTTTTTCTGTAAATTTTAGTGCGATCTGTAAAAAAGAAATTCGATAATGGTTGCGGCCATAACCCCTGTAAAACAAGTCATGCTGCCGAAACCAAAACGATTAGCATGCTGTTTTGCTGCTTATGTAGAATTGAAAATAAATCCGGCGGAGAGGAGAACTCCGCCGGGTAAAGAATATTTCTTAAGGATATTACTTTACTAATAACATTTGTTTTGAGGATGTAAAGCTTCCTGCTTCCAGTTTATAAAAATAAACACCCGTTGCAAATGCTGAAGCATTCCATTCTATATCATAACTTCCTGCATTCTGCGACTGATTAACTAAGACATTTACAACATGCCCGAGAGCATCGTAAATACTCAGCTTCACAACTGCATTTTGCGGAATAGTATAATTAATTTTTGTTGAAGGATTGAACGGATTAGGATAGTTCTGCGATAGCGTAAAATCAACTGCTGTAGTTACTCCACCGTTATGCACACCAACCAATCCGTTAACATCAAATCCTGTATTATAAATATCAAAGTTAGTGCCGCTTCTGAAATCCTGCCATACTACAATTGCGCCCTGATTGCCGTTGCTGACTAACTTAGGTTTCAACTGGTCATTTCCTACTGCGCAAATTTCAAAACCCGTTGCTGCCCAGTTTAATGCTGCATTAGATGCAATTCTCTGCGCATAGATATCTGCGTTTCCTGCATTGCGATGATCTTCCCAAACAATGTATGCCCCGTTATTTCCGTCGCTGACAAGCTGTGATTTTATCTGGTCGCCTGATGCTGTGCATATAATAACACCTGTAGCCGTCCATTGAACTGCTCCTGTTGAGTTTACTCTCTGTGCATATATATCTGAAGTAATTCCTGTGCGTTTATCGCTCCATGACATTATTGCTCCGCCAAGACCGTCGCTTACTATCATCGGGTCAATCTGGTCGTACGCAACATTGTTGTTCATTACAACTCCGTCAACTGCCCATACAATTGCTCCCGAAGGACCAACTCTTTGCGCATAAATATTATAATCTGTTGTTGCTCTGAAATCATACCATGTAACTATTACGCCTGCTGCTCCGTCGCTGCAAAGGTCGGGTTTGCGCTGGTCTGTTGCCATTGTGCAAGTTGCTACGCCGTTAGTTGTCCATTGCGGCGCTCCGCCTGCGCTTATTCTTTGTGTATAAATATCGTAGTTACCTGCTCTGTTATCTGACCATGTTACAAATGCGCCTCCGGCTCCGTCGTTTACAACTGAAGGACCGTTTTGCTCTGCTGCCTGATTACAAACACTTACTCCGTTAGCAACCCATAGCATTGCTCCAAGATTATTAACACGCTGAGCGTAAACATCTGCAAAGCCGTTATTGCTTCTGTAGTCCTGCCATGTTAAAATTGCTCCGCCTGCTCCGTCAACAATCATTGAAATTGTATTTTGGTCAAACACGACTGCGCAAATGGGAACTCCATTTAATGCCCATTGAACCGTACCTGTAGAATTTACTCTTTGCGCATAAATATCTGCTGTGGCGCTTCCGCGATACGACTGCCATGAAATAATTGCTCCGCCGAGGCCATCGCTTACTACTATGGGATTGTAATTGCTATCCTGTGTGCAGATTGCAATTCCGTTTGTAGTCCAGAGAGGATTGCCTGAAGCATTCATTCTTTGAGCATAAATTTCATATTTTCCGTTGTGTTTATCCTGCCAGGCAATTATTGTTCCGCCTGCGCCGTCAGTTGCCATAGAAGGATTTATCTGATTATTTGTTGCTGTACTAACCGGACCGGTCTGCTGTGAAAAAGAAATAACTGGTACAAATAAAATTACTGCCAGTAAAAAACTGAATAAGTATGTCTCTCGGCTTATAAAATTTATCAATGCGGTTAAACGTGTTTTCATTAGTATCTGTTTTTAGATCATTAAATTTCTTTGGAAAAATAAACTTCAAATTAATTTTTAAAAACTTAACAGGTCTTTAAAATTCAATAAAGACCTGTTATTATTTTTTATTGTATGTTACCTTGTAACTATTTTATAACTGTTAATTTTTTAGTCATTGTAAATTTTTCATTACTGCCTGTGATAATTCTGTAGAAGTACAAACCGCTTGAAATTCCTGAAGCGTTAAACTGCACTGTATAAAATCCTGCTGTTCGCATTTCATTTACAAGTGTCTTTACTTCACGTCCTGACATATCGAATACGGTTATATTAACTATTGCATCAACAGGTATTTCAAAATTTATCTGTGTTACAGGATTGAACGGATTAGGATAATTCTGTAAAAGATTAAATTTAGAAGGAAGTCCGATATCTACAAGATTTGTGAGATTATGATACTCATAGTTACCATTGTAATCTATTTGCTTTAGTCTGTATGAGTATTTTCCGGTCTGTAAATTTTTATCTACATAGTTATACTCGGTTGAAGTATTAACTGTACCGTTGCCTGCAGCAAATCCTATTTTTGTCCAGACATCATTTGAGTTTTTTCTTTCGATATCAAATCCTGTGTTATTTAATTCTGAAACAGTTACCCATTTCATACTAACGTCTCTGCCGTTTATTAATGATGCAAATGAAGCAAGCTCAACCGGAAGGGCTGTATTGAAACCGTAGGTAACAATATCAAAATTATCACCGCTGCGGAAATCCTGCCAGACAACAAATGCTCCCTGATTGCCATTGCTGACTATCGAAGGATTTAGCTGGTCATAATTGGCATCACTTACTGCAACTCCGTTAGCAGACCAGTTCAATGCAGCATTAGAACCTATTCTTTGAACATAGATATCTGCGTTGCCTGCATTTCTATGGTCTTCCCACGTAATATATGCTCCATTATTTCCATCGCTCACAAGCTGTGATTTTATCTGGTCTCCGCCTGCTGTACAAATAGTAACACCTGTTGCAGTCCATTGTACTGCTCCTGTAGAACTACAACGCTGTGCATAAATATCTGCAAGGATACCTGTTCTGAAATCTGTCCATGTGATAATTGCTCCGCCAAGTTCATCGCTGATGATTTGCGGTTCAGTCTGCGCATAAGCAACGTTATTATTCATAACGATACCGTCAACAGTCCATACAATTGCTCCTGCAGGTCCTTGTCTTTGAGCATAAATATTAAAATCTGTAGTGCTTCTGAAATCTGACCATGTTATTATTACTCCTGCTGCTCCATCGCTGCAAATTGCAGGAGTTAACTGGTCTGATGCAAAAGTGCATGTGGCAACACCGTTCGTTGTCCATTGCGCCGCGCCGCCTGCGCTTATTCTTTGTGTGTAAATATCGTAGTCTCCGGCTCTAAAATCAGACCAGGTTATAAAAGCACCGCCTGTACCGTCACTAAATAGCTTTGGAGCCCCTTGTTCCGCTGCCTGATTACAAACACTTACTCCGTTTGCTACCCACAACATTGCTCCGGTAGGACTAACTCTTTGCGCATAAATATCGGCAAGACCAATATTGCTTCTGTAATCTCTCCATGTTAAAATTGCTCCGCCGTTATCATCGTTAACCATTGTAATTGAATTCTGGTCGAATACAACTACGCATAAAGCAACTCCGTCAGCTGTCCATTGAACAACTCCGTTTGAGTCAATACGCTGCGCATAAATATCTGCTGTTGCGCTTCCTCTATAAGACTGCCATGTTATTATCGCACCGCCTATACCGTCATAGGTAATAGCAGGATTATAATTGCTATCCACAGTACAAATAGGAACGCCGTTAGGTGTCCAGACTGCAATGCCTTCTGCATTTACTCTTTGAGCATATATCTCATATTTACCGTTTCTAAAATCCTGCCATGTTACAATGGCTCCGCCGCTGCTATCTGTAGTAGATGCAGGGTTTACCTGATTATTTACTGCATTACTTACAACGCCTTCCTGTGAAAAAACCGATACAGGCATTGTGAAAATTACGGTTAAAACTAAAATCATAAGCTGCCCTATTCTGCTTATAATCTTTCTTGAATTTGTAGAAATGCAATCATTCATTATTTATGTTTGGAAATCATAAAATTTGAAGTGTTAAAAATTAACACACCATTAGTGCGTCTTCCTGTATTTAATCAGCCACATTAGCAGAGCAGTTTAATCTGCATCTGAAGCTATACTTAATACATAATGTATGAGCTACTGCGTTTTTCTATGATATATCCGGGCAATATACGCATTAAATTCAACCGTATAAAAATAAAGTTGAATTTATTTGGTTATAGTGTTAAAGCAGCCCTATTCTGCTTTAAATTTGGGGATTTGTAGAGCTTAAATTTGTAGTGTATATTCTGTAGTTCATTGGGGTAACATAAAAATTTCTTACTATTAGCTTTTTAATGTCTTACTGTGGTTTGAATTTCAATTTAAAAAAGGCCTCCCGAATTAACGGGAGACCTTTCTGTTGACGTATATCTTATTACATCGATTGGAATTACAATTTGAAAGAGAGTCCCATTTGGGCGGAGATAAATGAACTTGAACCGCCTGTTGTAAAGATATAATGAAGTTTTGTTTTCATCATTAAATCCATTGAATCACTTAAAGGCAATACAACTCCCGGTCCTACATTAGCTCCAACATTTGCTTTTGTTTCGCTTTGTATTAAAACACCCGGTGTAGTGTTAGTAGTATATTCTTTTGTGTTCATAATGTATGCACCAACTCCTGCTTCAAGAAAGAATTTTGCTTTTACATTAGCGCTTGAGAATACATATCTAGGTCCGGCTGTTATTGCTATCATATTTGCATCCGGTCCAAAAGGAGCGTCAGTTTTTCTTGGCATATCAAAATAAGTGCCATTCAAAAAGAATGATGTCTCTTTATTAATTTTAAGATTAATATCTAAACCGGCATTCCAGCTTGATTTATACGTAGTTCCAAAATCCCCGACAGGGAATTGAGCGCCAAATGTAGGTGCAATTGAAAAAGCCGGATATTCAGCAATCATGGATTTTTTAACTGTTTGTGCTTGTGATACATTAGACGTGATAATCGCTAACATTATTAAGGCAAACATAATTTTGTAGATTTTTGTAAACATTTTGTTATTCCTTTCGTTTAGTAACCAATATTGGTTACATATCTAAACTAAGCTATTTACATGGAAACACCTATCAGGCATGTGGCTGAAAAAGGAACTACACCTTGTGGACTATAAAAAATTAATTACGAATTCGAAAGATGTTTTAAAGATTAAAGGTTCTCTGAATTTTCAGGATAAGGTTATTTTATTATTTATGCAGATTTTTAATGTAGAATTAATTGAGTAACATTCGTGTGAGTATGGCAGGTATTTTTATCGGCAGATTTTTACGAAGCATAAGCTTTTCTTATCTGCACTTCATTCAAATGGCTTAGCCGCTCTCTTAAAAATTTCATAGCAGCTCTTATTTTCGATTTCACCGTACCGAGCGGGATGCAGAAGTGCTCAGAGAGCTCCGATTGGGAGTATCCTTTATAGTAAGCATATTCTATAAGGTTTATTTGTATTTCATCAAGCTCTTTTATTGCTGCCAGCACTTCCTCCTGTTCCTGATTTATAACAGTACTGAATTCAGGATTCAGCTTTTTGTGGTCTTCATTCAGATCTATAATACACGTCTCGTCAATTCCGTTAATATCCGTCAATAATTTTTTTGTTCTTAATTTATCTATTGCCTTATTTCTGGCAACGCGTGTCATCCACGAAATCGGCTTACCGAGCTTCTCATCATACAGAGCAGCTTTGTCCCATAATATGTAAAAAACTTCCAGTAGAATATCTTCGGCATCGGCTTCGTCTTTTATTATATAACAGATTGTAGTATACAGATAATCTGAATAATAATCGTAAAGTTCGCTAACGGCAAGCTCATCTCCGTTGTTTACTCTTCTTAATAGATTAGTATCTCTTTCTGTTTCATCTTGTAAACATTTTAGCATAAAGTATTTAACGGGGTATTTGTAAAATTCACATTGCAAATTACCAACTATATGTTAATGAGACAACAATCTACTGAATGAAATTAGAACTAATCCATTGGAATTACATTTAATTAATTACAGTTTTAAAGTTGTTTGGAAGGTTTAATGATGCTCTTTGATTTTATGAGCATGCGCTGCTATCTGCACTCTTGAGCGGAGAGCCATTTTTTCCAGTATATTATGGACATGGCTTTTGATTGTGAATGGTGAAAGATGAAGTGCTTTACCTATTTCTTTATTAGAGAGTCCGTCAGCAATAAGCTCAACTACCTGACGTTCGCGTTTTGTCATCTTGATAAGATGCCTTAACGTCGGACTTTTAATGTGGCTTATGGCCCTCTCTATAATCTGATTAAAAAGTGTATCTGTCATATTAGGCGGCAGAACTTTTTTCCCGGAGGCTACATCATGGATTGTTTTTAGAAACTCGTTCACCTTAGCATCTTTAAGTATAAATCCTGATGCGCCTGCTTTTACATAATCAATTATGTCGTCTTCGACGGGCATTAAATCCATTACTATGATTTTTACATCCGATGATTTATTTCTGATGAGTTTTACTGCGTGAAGACTATTGCGGCTTCTTAGTCCCAGGTCAATTAATACAACGCTTGGGTTAAGTTCTTCTATTTTTGAAAGTGATTTCTCCGTATCTCCAAACGAACCTACTACTTTCATATCGGGACGTTCATTTATCATTGAAGTTATTCCCTGCCTCAGCAGACGGTTATCTTCGATGATCATTACATTAATTTTTGTTATCTGTTTCATTTACATCAATTTCTTATAATTAATACATAGCAATACAGCTGATAATCCACCTGTATCAAACGCAATTTAACTCTTAAGGTTCCTTCTTTTATAAGGTCGTCAATCGCACAGCAAAGAGTAAGGGGATAAGAAGTCTTGTCCTGTGATGCCGTTTGCTTATTGTAAATTACAACTTTGAATGGAGCGCGACTTTTTGAAAAATATCGTGTACGTGATTTTTTAATTTGAAAGCAGATAAATGCATCACCCTGCTTATTTCTTTGTTCGACATACCTTCTGAAATGTGGCCGATTACCCTGCGTTCCAGTTTTGTCATCTTAACGGATTTTAATTCTTCTGATTTTGATGTCAATGTTTCAGCGCTTTTTATATTTTTGTTTATTATAAATTCTTCTCTAAGGCAGGGAATTACCTCTTTTCCCGATGCTACAGAAGCGATGGTTTTTAAAAAATCTTCAACCTTACAGTCCTTAAGAATAAAGCCCATAGCGCCCGCTTCAATAAATTCACTAATTTTTTTTTCTATATACATAATATCGGCTACTATAGTTTTATATCAGCTGAACATTGTCACTGGGGAACTGCTATTGTCATTACTTGAAAATTTTTTAACTTAAAAATAATTATATCTACTAAATTAATCAGACTGAATTTATCGGGCAATTACCCTCCCGGCTGAAAAACGGATTAGTCCAATAGGACTAATAAAATTCAAGAGTTGCTTTCTGAAGTCTTTGGGTTTGTCTCTTTGAACTCTTTGCTTGTATGCGCATAAGTTGCTATCTGCACTCTGGAGTGCAATGCCATTTTTTCAAGAATATTATGTACGTGGCTTTTTACAGTGAAGGGTGATAAGTGAAGAAGCTTTCCGATTTCTTTATTGGCTAGGCCATCTGCAATAAGTTCTATCACTTGTCGCTCGCGTTTTGTCATTTTAACTGCCTGCTCAAGGTCAGATGTAGTTGTACCGTTTACAGCTCTGTCTATTATCTGATTGAAGAGCGAACCTGTCATATGTGTGGGCAAAACTTTTTCGCCTGCTGCCACTGAGTTTATTGTTTTGATGAACTCATTAACCTTTGCATCCTTCAGTATAAATCCCGATGCTCCTGCTTTTACAAAATCAAGAATATCGTTTTCTATCGGCATTAAATCCATTACGATTATTTTAATTTCGTCTGATCTTTGCTTTATTGATTTTACTACTCGAAGGCTGTTCTGGCTGCGGAGGCCGAGGTCGATTAAAACTATATCGGGCTTCAGTTCAAAAATTTTTACGAGAGCATTTTCTCTTTCGCTGAATGCTCCGCTAACTTTTAAATCGGCCTGTTCGTTTATTAAGCTTGTTATTCCCTCACGAAGCAGCCGGTTGTCTTCAATTATTACAACGCTGATTTTTTTAATTTTTTTAGTTGCCTTCATAAAACATCTTTCTTTATTTAATATTCACCTGGGGTCAATCGACTATTTACTCCAACAAAGAGAGCAGTAAGTATATTAATGTAGGTAAAATTACTGAGATTTGTAAGTGTATTGTAGATTTTAAAATCCTGCTCCCCTTAAAATGAAAGGGCTCTTTTTGCAGTAAGCAAGAAGAGCCTTTGAATGAGGATTCAGAATGCGGCTTTTACTTCGTGGACAGGCATTAAAAAATATTGGGAATTTAGAAAAATAACTTTGTATCAGTTGATCTATCTTTATTCATTTCATGAGAAATTTCTTTTGCTGTAAACGTATCCAGTTCAAGGCATTCGGGACAGATTTCATTTAACGGAATTGGTTTCGTAGATATCATATACTCTATATGCTCAGAATTCGGGTAACCTGTACAGTCCTTTCTGCTATGCCATACTTCCTGCAATGTATTCCGTGCGTAAGTTCCATATATCTTGTTCATGGCGAGAATGATAAATTTTTTATGAAAGGAAAAAACATCTTTCATAGCGGGATTTGTGGTTAATTAAACTTATACTATTTACAATAAGAGTTCAATTAACCAATAGATTGAAAAAGGAATTAATCCGAATGGATTACTTTCTGCCGGAAGGAATTATTTTTAATAAAAAAAGGCGGCTCGTCGCCGCCTTAATGATTGCGTTAATCACGCTTTGTGTTACGTTACAATAGAGCTCTCTATTCGAGTACAAAAATATTTTTTTCTTTGCAGATATCTTTCAATATCTTCGGCCATACCGTTACACTTACTTCTCCTAAGTGAGCTTTCTTCAGGAGATGCATAACTGTTCTTGATTGTCCTATTCCTCCGCCGATGCTCAATGGAATTTCATTATTGATTATCATCTTATGATATGGGAAATTTAAGAAATCAAGCTGGTCAGTCATTTCAAGCTGCAGCTTTAATGTTTCAGGATTTACTCTGATACCCATTGAAGATAATTCATGTCTTCTTTGTGTTACAGGGTTCCATACAAGTATATCGCCGTTAAGTCCGTGCATAGGTCTTCCGTCTTTCGATACAGTTTCCGTTACCCAGTCATCATAGTCTGCTGCTCTTAGTTCATGGGGATACCCGTCTTTTAGTGTCCAGCCTATTCCGTAAATAAATACTGCCGGATATTTCTGGAGTATGGCTGTTTCTCTTTGTTTTCTCGGGAGATGAGGATACATATCGAGCAAATCTTCTGCATGAATAAATACTAAATCTTCAGGAAGGTTTGGATACTTATCGGTTTTAAGCTGAGGAAATTTTTCCTGTATATACATCTCCGCTACTTTTATTACGCGCCAGATTTTTTTTACTGTATCGGTAAGATAGTCGAGAGTTCTGTCTTCCGGTTTAATTGCTTTTTCCCAGTCCCATTGGTCTACGTAAGCGCTATGGTCGTGGTCTAAGAAGTAATCTTTTCTTACTGCCCGCATATCGGTAATGATACCTTCGCCGGGCTGCATACCAAATTCTTTTAATGAATATCTTTTCCACTTAGTTGCCGCCTGCACAACCTGCGCATTCACGGGGTTCTTGTTGTAATCGTTATTGATGTGAAACTCTATCGGAGTTCTTGAGCCGTCTCTATCCAGATTATCATTGAAGCCGCTTTCATCATCAACTATTAATGGCACTTCAACCTTCATAAGATTTAGTTCTTTTGAAAGTCCGTCTTCGATAAATCTTTTTAATTCAGTTATTGCAAGTTGAGTTTCTCTTGGGGTGAGGAGTGAATTGTAGTTATTTGGCAGAACGTTCTTTAGTTCATCGTAGTTTCCTATTCCCGGTCCTGCTAAATCTTTTTTCTTAAGGTCAATTGGTTTAGTTTCCATAACATACTCTCCTTTAAATAAATAAAGAACATATGATTTTTACCCAAACCTGATTTAAAATTACTTTAATGAAGTAAGTGATGTAAGTCAAAAAAGAAGTGCAGTATTGTATTATTGACCTATAATGGTTTATATACCTTAAAAAGAAACAGGTTTTCTGATTCGTCAGAAAACCTGTTCACAATAATTATTTATTTTTCCATCCTGACCAGACAGGGATTCCTTTATCGTCTCTTAATTTTAAAAGCTGACCTGATTTATTTACTTCTTTCGCTATTATAATTTGACTTCCTTCATACATTACTTTAGAGCCTGTAAGTGTTACATTATCATTCGTATTTATCTGTACAGTCTGTTCTTCAATGTACCAGCCCGGACCGAGATGAACTGCCATATCGCCGCTTCCGGTTTTGATAATCAAATGAACACCGTATGAATTGCTATTATCTGAATAAACTTTATCTATGAGGGTAACTTGTCCGGAAATCGTTTCAACCGTATTTACATCATAGAGATTGTTGTACTTACTTCCCCATCCTTGCTGTGAAAAAAGGCTGGAAGAAAAAAACAAAAACAACATTGCGAGTGGAATAAACAATTTAGATCTCATAATGGTCTCCTTTAATTTTAATTCTTGCTGAAAGTTATTTTTTTTTACTTACCTATACATACCAAACCCAATAAAAACGTAATTCAATCAGAGTTGTCTTGTAAGTCAAAAAGAGGTGTTGTGCGCGGGTGTTTATAGATAAAAAGCCCTGCGAATATAAGCAGGGCTTTAAAGTCTTAGTGAAGAGAAAATTTATTTTACCAGCATCATTTTTTTTGTTTCCGTAAATGAAGGAGTTGTCAGTTTATAAAAGTAAACACCGCTGGAAAATTCAGTTCCGTCAAAGCTTGCAGTATAAATACCGTTATTAACTTCTCTATCGATAAGTGTTGAAACCTCTCTTCCGTTAATATCATATATACTAAGTTTTACAAACTCTTTTCTTGGAATATTAAATTTAATCGTTGTGACAGGGTTAAAAGGATTCGGATAATTTTGATTTAACTCATATTGTTTCAGAATTTCTGCAGAGTTGGATACCGAAATAACTTTTGCATTTAATTTTCTTTTGAAAATTCCTCTGCCGTAAGTAGAAATTAAGACATAATCTTCGCCCTGTGCCGAATCAATCAATTTTATCTCAGATACAACTATACCTTTAGGAAGTCCTTCGTTCCACGGATACCAGTTTTGCCCGCTGTTAGTAGTAATGAAGCAGCCCCAGCCTTGTGTTCCGACTATCATTTTGTTCGTATCGGAGTAATCAAGCTGCACATCTGTCAGAGGATAACTTGATAACCCTGTACCGGAAACATTTCTCCATACAGGAGTTAAAAAATTCTGTATAGGCATTCTGTAAACTTTATTTGTTGAATCTGTTGCTCCGCGGGTAATAGCAGAAACTAAAAATGCAGGTTTTACTTTTTGTATCACTTTGTTTCCAATATTTGGGGAGATGTCGAACCATACCTGGTTTAACCCCATATAAACTTTCCCTGTATTGCTTGTAGTAGAATCAGTTGTTGAAAAAAATACCTGGTCAGTCAGCGGCATTACGTCAAAGCCGTTATCAATGAAGCCTGTTGTAGTAGTTGGCGCATTTAAATTTGTCCAGTTTGCTCCGTTGTTCGCCGACCTGTAAACTTTTTTGCAGATGTTGATATAAATTTTCAGGTCATTTGCATTTCTTGAGGAGCGGATCTGGTTGTACCACTGTCCGCATCCGTTTGTAATGTTTCCTGTAATCAC
This sequence comes from Ignavibacteria bacterium, assembly GCA_041859205.1. Classification (GTDB taxonomy): domain Bacteria; phylum Bacteroidota; class Ignavibacteria; order Tepidaquicellales; family Tepidaquicellaceae; genus JAFDZO01. Next base: position 23,894 of record JBHEKU010000197.1, read on the forward strand.
TTGCCAATTTATTCCTGCATTAGTAGTGAACAGCGGTTGAAACGGTAAGTTGTTTACAGGGTCTGTGATTACTCCAAGAGTTGCATAGTAGTAATTCGGATTCGTAGGATGTATTGCTACACCTGAGCCGTCACCGCTTACCGTCATATTCCAGGTTACGCCGCCGTTATTTGTCATTACTATTCCATTATGTTCAAGCCCGGCAGCTAAAAATCCATTAGAGCCTTCACTATAGTCAAAATAAGTAACTTCGGCAATCGGGAATGAATTTACATTTGTGTTAAATGTAACGCCGGCATCATATGAAACTGCAAGTCCTCCGTCATTTACCATATACAAGTCTGTTCCGTTTTCTTTCCATTCGAATGACTGAATATCAGCATGTACATAGGGATTTCCTCTTCCGGGACTTACAACAGAATCCCATGTAGTTCCTCCGTTAGTAGAGCGAATCAAAAAAACTCCGCCAGCTAAAACAATATTTGGATTTGCTGGAGATACAGTAATGGCATTTGCATGGAATCCCTGACCGTTTAAAATATCGAAATTTGGCGGAGTATTTAATCTCGTCCAAAAATCTCCTCCGTTTATTGTTTTATAAACTCCCTGTAAATTCGAAGCATTGTTTGAAATCAAAGCGTACAATGTATTCGGCTGTGAGTTACATAATGCGAGAGTCGTGTTTCCTAAATTTCCCACAGGTAGTCCGGAGTTTGTTCCTGCCGGAATCCACGTATCACCGGAATTTGTTGATTTGTAAATATTTCTTGAGTTGAAATTGCTCCACGTTGCAGCGTATAATATAGTCGGATCTAATGGATTAATAACAAGGTCAGAAACTATAGGCGCAAAGCCAATGCTCGATTTGCTCCACGTAGTTCCTCCGTTTGTAGTTCTTAAATAATTATTTAAATTACCTGAGCCTGTTATATGCACTATTTCAGGATAAAGAGGATTGTAAAGAACTTTTGATACTGCGGTCAGGTTGCTTGAATTATTTGCAGGTAAAATATTAGTCCAGTTCACTCCTTTATTCGTAGTTTTAAAAACCCCTGTTCCGGACTTGCCGTTGTTCACCCAGATTTCACCTGTACCTGCATATATTTCATCCGGATTCAGAAAGTTTGAAGCAAATGCACCGATAATCTGTGAAGTCATTCCGTCAGATAAACACACAGGCTCTCCTATGAGAAACTGTTCCCACAGCCCTCCGTTGGCGCTGCCTATTCTGAAAAACGCCTGATTGGTTAATTCCACATCAAGCATCTTTCCGGAAAATTTGGAATTTTGCGCCTGTGTCGTTCTGTTAAAGAATCCTTTTGGACCCATGGAAATCCATGGGTCACTTGCATTATCAAGTTGTGAATTTTTCGGAGTGTTTTCATACGCCTGCCAAAGCGCTGCTGTTTCTTCCACTGAAAGCTTTACAAAGGCAGGATTATCTTTTTTCTCGCCTTCTTCTTTTTGTCCTGACCTTTTTCGTATTTCGTCTATAGATTTGTTTTCATTTAGCTCTGTGCTTTTATTTTTTTCGATATTAAAAATGAAAACTACTATTATCAGAACTGCAAGTATTGAGATGAAGCTTTTCATTATTTAAAATATATTTTTAAGAAAGATTAATTTTTTTTCTTTTACTTTACCAATATCATCTTTTTCGTATCAGTGAAACCGTTTGCTTCCAACCTGTAATAATAAACTCCGCTCGGAAGATTTACTCCGTTGAATTCAACTGAATGATTTCCCGCCGTCTGTAATTCATTTACTAAATTTCCTATTTCTTTGCCAAGTACATCAAATATTTTTACTGAGACATTACTTTGTACAGGCAGTGAGTAATTTATAATTGTAGTAGGATTAAACGGATTCGGATAATTTTGTGATAAGCTATAACTCTCAGCTATTGAACTTGTTGAGCCGACATTTGTAAACGTACCTCCGCAGCCGCCCGTAACATAAGAGCCGTTGCCTGCAAATCCTCCCCATATAACTAGACATGAATCATTGTTTACATTTCTGAATCCTGCATCAGGATAGCCGTATATATTGGTACCGGTCAGGTTATTCGGATTTGCCTGAGTAAGTGCGCCGAAGCTTCCTGTGTTAAAAGTGCGTGTATAAATTTTACTTTCATTCGGACCTAAACGATTGCTGAATGCAAACAGATAAGAACCGTTAGACCTTTTTCTTGCAGCAACAGAAACTCCCATCGTAGTATCAGTGGTTGAACTAAGATAGTTATTACTGAATAGCGGAGCGCCTGTGGTAATATCCGCAGAGTAAAAATAGTAAGGGTCCCAGTCACCGCCTCCAAAAAGTCTACGGGTTAAAACAACTGCCGAGTTATTTGAAAATCCCGTTGCAGCCATTCGCGGACTTTCTTTCAGATAAGGGGAATCTGCAGTAAAAAATAATGCCGGTGCAGTTGTCCCAAAATCTGTGCTTTTTGAAAAATATAGATTTGCGCCATTACCGAATACTCCGATTACTCCTCTTACTATTGTGACCGTATATAACTGGTCAACATCTGCCGATGTATTTACAAATGCAATATCGGATTCAAACTTTGCCGAATCCGGCGCAGCCCCTGCAACATAATACGCATATTGCCCTGCTATAGCATCTTCAAATCCCGCTATGAGAGGCATCTCGACTGAGAACGGCTGCTCAATTCTGTACAATTTTGATTTTAATCTTCGCGTGCCTGAAACAATTGAATCAAGTGTGAGTGTATAGTAGACGTAAGCATTTGTAGTATAACGCGCATTATCGCTGGTAATTCTTCCGTTGATATAACTATTCGTTCCTATCCCGCCGAAAAGACCTCTTACATTAAACATATTGCCGTCCTGCCTTACGCGAACAATTGCCGATGACTTTACTGTACCTCCGGCTGTCGTGAAATCCATACACACAAAAGCATAAGACGAATCACCTTTTGAAACTGCTTCCACATCAAGTCCGTTAAAAGCAATTTTCATTCCTTCTGCAAAGTTGAGTATCTGTGTAAATGATAATCCGTTATTTGTTGACCTGTAAACTTTCAGTGTATCTGTGTTAACTACTCCTCCCCATACGCCGATAGCTGCAAATATATATCCGCTTACTATCTCTCTTGAAATTGAGTTAGCAACAATTACAGCATCCGTTATTCTAGTTATATTTAATACTTCAAGATTATTCGAATTGCCGGATTCAATTTTTCCCGGCTTGGAAGTAAACGGAGATGAATTTATTATCTGAGGCTTTGTAAGCTCATGCAGTTGTGCTTCCCAATATCTTTGTGAAGCTATATCGCTGCTTACTCTGGCAGTTTTTATATTTTGTACGATTTCAGAAACCAGCGGATTTGGAACCGGGCTGCTTATTATTTCTGAATTAGAATTGCCTGCCTGCTTATCGGTTTGAGAGAAAACCGGCAATGAAGCAAGTACGAATAAAATAAGTGCGGTTATTTTTTTCATATTATTATAAATTAGTAATTAAAATTTTTGATTTATCTTTTAGCTCGCTGTGCTCTTTCAGAAAAAAGCTGCATGCTGCTGCTATAGCCTTATCAGAGTCTGCATTCAAAAGCTTTTGTATTTTTGCTATTTGCTTTTGTGTCTGCGGAAACAGCCTGTATCCGCGGGCTCTTTTTTTTTGTTTTTTCATTTTGGGAGATTTTAGAATTATCTGCTTTGCGCTGAAGAAGTTTCGGATGAGTGCACAAAGTGTGCACCTTTCGTGCACATTTACAAATTACAAATTCTGCACAACGAATTGCAAAGAGAAATTCTGCAAGTTGCCACAAAATTATGAACTTAATTTCCGATATATTCAAATTAATAAATTGTTTTTTTCATAATTTAAAAATACCTTTTCGCACGAAGAAAACCCCGAACTTTGAACGAAAAAATTATAAGTATACTCAAAACTTTTACTAAATCTGAAATAAAAGAATTTAAAAAATTTGTTGCATCTCCTTACTTCAGCCCGGGCAGAGACCTATCAAAATACTTCGAAGTAATTATTAAATACCATCCTGATTTTGAAATCAGTAAAGAAAAATTTTTAAAAAATTATTTCGGCAAGCCTGATGATAAAGACGGGAAGCAATCGAAAATATTGCGTACGCTTAACTCCGATTTCAGTAAGCTCCTTGATGATTATTTAGCGGCAGATTCAATGAAAAATATGAAATTTTATTACAATTATCTTTTAATAGAAGGATACTCGCACAGGGGACTTTATTCGTTGGGTGAAAAGAAAACAGAAGAGGCATTACTGCTTGAAGAAGAGCTTGATTCGGGATTTATCAGAGAGCTTCAGCTCATTCTGCTAAAGAATGTTTATAGTCATTTTAAAAATCTCACTAATAAAAATCATCAAATGTATGACGTTGTTGAAAGCCAGAGTGAGGATTTTATCTCTATGCTTGTAAATATTTCCTCACACCTGCTGAACAGTCTCAGAGTTAATTCTGAAGCATACAATATTAAAAAAAATACTGAGCAGCTCTCCTTGCTGATGAATAATATTGAGCTTGATAAGTTTCTTGAAAATCTGAGGACTGACTACCCGAACTATAAAAAAATAAAACTTGATATTATTTTACTCTGCACAATCCTAAAAAATAAAAAGTTCGAGCATCTTTATATGAAGCTTAATGAAGTTTATATGGATACGTTCGATACTCTCGATGACAGGCATAAAATGAATTACTTTACATCGGTGATGAATTATTACACTTCGAACCAGAGTGAAAAAATTATTCAGCTCAAGTTTGAGTTTATTAAATTCGGCCTTTCACAGGGACTTTTCCCTTCGGGGGAAATTAAATACGTGAACGCAGGCACTTTTAAAATGTTTATGCTTGCCGGACTTCATGCAGGAGATATAAACTGGACTGAATCGTATATAAAAGAATACATCGAAAAAATTAATCCTGACTTTAAAGAAAATATGCTTGCATATTCAAATGCATATCTTGCTCATTACCGGCAGGAATACCTGAAGTCACTCGATTTTATTGCGCGGTTTAAATTTGAAAATGAAATTTTTACTTATGATATGAAGCTGATGCAGCTGAAAAATTACTATGAGCTTATGAAGCAGTCTGAATCGTATCTGGAAAATATCCAATACAGCATCGATGCATTTTCGCATTATTTAAAAGATAACAAAAAAGTTTCTGAGTTTTACAGAAGTAACGGGAAGAATTTCCTTGCAGGCTTTAAGCTTCTTGTGAAATGTTCATTAAGTGATACAAGCGATGAAGATAAATTAAACAATGCATACGCTCTAAAAAAATACATGGAAAGCACTAACAACCTTTGGCTGATAAGTAAAATGAAAGAACTGCTGTAAAGCAGTCAGTTTAATTTTATCCTGTAATCTCTTCAGCCTTTTTTAAAAGCCAGCCTTTGCCGATAACATTTTGCTTTCCGGCTTTCATATCTTTAAAGCGGAACCCGACATCTTTTGATTTCCCCGTCATTTTATATTTCAGAAGAACAAAATATTTTTCAAGAAAACCATTGTTTGCGTCTTTGGTTATCACCGGAATTTTTTTCCCGTTCTTAATAAACCGTTTCAGCTTATCGTACTCAGCCGCGCACTCTTCTGTCATATCCAGTTCGTAAAGGCATATAAGCTTATACCGCGATGTATCAATGCGGTGAACAATGTTCACGCTTGCAGATTTTTCAATAATCTCAAGAGCCTTTCTGAAATTTTCTTTTGAAATATAAAGCCTTATCATACCGAGTGAATACTCATCTTCGCGGACATTTTCAGGGAGATACTTAGTATAGTTATTTAGAAAATTTTCTACCCAGCTGTATTTTCGCGTTTCAAGTCCGGCAATAATATATTCTCTGAACATATTAGCCGGATATGTAGCGACTTTAAAATCATCGAGAAGATTGCTTTTCAGTTTCCTGTCGCAAAGATAAAAAAGATTTGAAAAATATTTATGCTCTCCTCCGTTTATCTTTATAAGATAGTGGCTCATTAGCATGCGGTAGAATTCAACACGCATATAATCGGGAAATTTATTCTGATGCACAAAAAATAATTTTTCAGCCTTAATTGCATATTCTTCGTTATTATCCATAGATGCGCTTTTGAAAAGATAATATCGTATGACAGGTATAATGAAATACGGCTTCTTCATTTTTTCTATCTTTGTCATTAAAGCATCGGCATCGGATAGATTTAAAAATTCCAGAAGGGGATTAAACTCGAAATCTATGTTATATGATTTTTGCAAAACAAATTCATATCCGTTCCTGTATAAAAAATTCATTGCATCGGCAAGATACAGAAGCGAATGTTCAAAAAAATCATTGAAGAATTCGCGGTTAATTCCCATCGACTGCTTGAATGATGCTTTGTTAAGAGCAGTAGCGTGTGCCATTGCAAGCATCTCAGGCTCATAGCCGAACTTTTCAATTTTCCTATCAGCTCTTCTGAAAACTTCTTCCAGATTTTTTGCCAGCCCTCTCTCACCCAGTTCATGAGTCAGGAAGTTTTCTTCTGCCAATGGAGATTTTTTAAGAGCAAGATCTATAAGAAATTTCTCCGAGATTTTCAGAAGCTCTGTCTGCCTGTTATTAATAGTCTGCAATTTGAAACCGGATTTTCCGAATGCTTTGGTAAAAATTTGCTCTATATCTATTTTCTGAAAAGGCAGCGAAATATTTTTTCTTAACTGTGTTACCAGTGGAAGGTATTTCCGCGGAGATATTACATCGTTTGCTTTGATGAATTTTTCGTAGCTTACCCATTCATCTTCAGTATAAGATTTTAGCAGGGTAATAAGTTTTATGTTTTTCATTTTGGGGTTAAAATGAACGGGATATGCAGTTAAATTATCTAAATAAGAAGTGAATTGCACGGCAAGATTTTGGAAGAATAATTTTGGGTAAAAACTGTAAAAAACATCTTTGCAATTATTTAACATATAGGTTAATTTGTCGTTCACCTAAATTGATAAAAATGTATCATAGCGAAAAAGCTTTACTGTTAGCTTAAATTTAGGGGGTTGAAAAATTCAGATATTCCAGATTTAGTAAAATCTTCTCAGCTTTAATTTTACAAGAGGAAAAATAGGAGAGGTAGCACGGCGAAAAATTTTATATTTGTTACCCCCTAAAAACAGAAAGATGCGCAGCAATGCGTATTAAATTCGGACGGAGTTCTTTTGAACTCCGTTTTTTTTTATTGCAGGAAAAAGAAAACATTTTTTATACGCACCAGAATTTTATCAGCTTTTTTCTTCGTGTCTGAATCTTTGACAAGTCTTGGAATGAAATTAAGGATTAAATAATTGAAATCTCCTCTTACTACTTTTTTAACAGGCATACTTACTTTTCAGTTTTAATTGTAATAAATTTCATAAAGATATAATTATTCTGTTCACCTTGCAAAAAGAAATAGAGAGCAAATCCTCTTAAATCCCGCCAAAATACCAATCTAAAATTAATATAAACAGTTGCTTGCATGCAAAATTCTTCATGCCGGATTATTTGTATTCTTCTGTCAAGCAAAATAAAAAATAATTTACCTATTAGTAGTAATAGGTTCAATATGGTTTCATTGCAGGAAAAATCTACTTAAATTCATTCTGCGCTAATTGCGGCTGGTTTATTATTCCGGTTGTTGGGTCCCTGACCAACAACCACAGGATATGAAATGGGGGAATGCAAATCCGTCATAAAGTACTTCCATGTCGGATTTTATGAAAGTATCGAAATTGAAAAAACAACAGTTATTTTTGAAAACCCGTCAAAAATCCGTCAAGATTAGAAAATTTTACCAAGAGATGGTGAGTGTACGTTCAAACACCCCTCCCCGACTTCGTCGGGACTCCCCTCTCCCGCTAAAGCTGGACTTAAGAAGGGGGAGAATTTATTTTATCCGCCGTTGTTGGTTCTTTGTCCCGCTTCAGCGGGATTCTGACCTACAACCACAAAGATATGAAAAAGTACGAATCGAAAATCCGTCACAATGTACGTAAATGTCGGATTTTACGGATATATCGGTACTGTAAAAACAACGCTTAATATTGAAAATCCGTCAAAAATCCGTCAAGATGAATAAAAAAAATGCCGGTACAGAAAATCTGAACCGGCAAAAAATGTGACAATAATGTGACAGTTTAAAATTACCAGATGACGACTCTTTCGTCTTCATCTCGCCACATTGGTTCGCCTTCTTTAATATTGAAGGTCTGGAAGAACTCATCAATGTTGCTTAACGGGCCATTGACTCTGAATCGTTCAGGCGCATGTTCATCTGTCATTATCTGGCGTTTCTGAGATTCAAGGCGTTTGTCAACCATCCATGCATAAGCGTAGCCAAGGAAGAAACGCTGCATTGGTGTAAGTCCGGCAATTTTTATATTCTCTTTGTACTGTTTAGTTTTTTTGAAAGCTTCGATTCCCATAACTACACCGCCGAGGTCAGCTATGTTTTCGCCCTGAGTGTTTTCGCCGTTAACGTTGAGGTCAGCGATTTTATACTGATTAAACTGCTCGACAATTTTTTTTGTCTTTTCAGTGAACTTAGCTCTGTCTTCTTTAGTCCACCATTCGTTGAGATTGCCGAACTCATCGTATTTGCTGCCCTGGTCATCGAAGCCGTGAGTTATTTCATGCCCGAATGTAGAGCCGCCGATAATGCCGTAAAGCACAGCGTCATCGGGAAGTCTGCCTTCAAATCCGGGTACTATAATATTGCATGCCGGTACGCAAATTTCGTTGTTAGTCGGGCTATAGTAAGCGTTATATGTTTGCGGAGTCATGCCCCATTCAGTTCTATCAACGGGCTTGCCGTACTTGTTTATTCTATAGTTGTAGCGCCATTCGATAACATTTTTAACGTTCTTTGCATAGGAGCTGCGGTCAATCTGGATAGAGCTTAAATCTTTCCATTTATCGGGATAGCCGACTTTCATATAGACCTTGCTGAGTTTTTTCAGGGCTTTCTTTTTCGTTGCTTCGCTCATCCAGTCTAGCTTCTTTATTCTTTCGCCGTAAACAGCTTTGATGTTGTTGCCGATCTCAAGCAGCTTTTCTTTCGTTCCGGCAGGAAGATATTCGGCAACGTAAACCTGACCTATGAGTTCACCAAGAGAGCCGTTCGTCTGGTCAACAATTTTTTTCCATCTTGGTTTTTGTTCGGGAACGCCTTCAAGGACTTTATAGTAGAACTCAAAATTCTGGTCTACGAATGGCTTGCTTAGGTAATCTGAGTATGTGTTAATTAAATTCCATCTGAGATATGTCTTCCATTCTTCGATGGAAAAATTCTTCAGTGATTTTTCAAAGCCCGTGAAGAATTCAGGCTGTCCTACGATAACTGTATCGGGATTTGAAATACCAAGATTACCTATGACTTCTACCCATGAAACTGACGGCGTAAGCTGATTGAATTTATCGACGGACATTTTATTGTAGTTTTGTTCAGGGTCGCGAAGGTCTTCCATCTTGCGGCTGTCATTTGCAAACTGAGTTTCCATTTTCATTACGATAGCTGCGTTACCGGCTGCTGTTTTATCATCGTTGCCCATCAGCTTGAACATTACTGTCAGGTGATTTATATACTGGTTTCTTATTGTAACGTTGCCTTCATCGGTGGAAAGGTAATATTCGCGTTCGCCTAACCCAAGTCCGCCCTGGCCGAAATTGATAGCATACTTCTCGCTGTTCTTTTCATCCTGTCCTATGTAAAAAGAAAATCCCGGGTCGACTGAGATTTTTCTTAGATAAGCCATTACGTTGAGCAGGCTTTTTATATCGGTGATAGCGTTAATTTTATCGAAGTCTTCTTTAAGCGGTTCCATTCCGAGCTTTTCAATATTATCGGTATCCATACCGCTGAAATAGAAGTCGCCAATTTTTTGTTTATTGCTTCCCACAGGGGCGTTAACATCTTCGGCTGATAGCTCGCATATTCTTTTTATCTGGGCGTTAACTGTATCGCTGATTAAATCCCATAACCCGTTCGTCGTTTCCGATGCAGGTATAGGATTATTTTTAAACCAGGTACCGTTAGCGTATTTGAAAAAATCTGTTCCCGGCTTAACGGAAAAATCTCTGTTTACATTCAGCGGGTCTGTCTGCTGCGCTGAAACAATTGAAAATGAAATTAGGAGGAGTATTGCCAGAAAAGGGTAAAATATTTTGTATGATTTCATAAAAAATTAAGTTGTCAAAAAATACGTATTATATTGGTAAAAGTTTAAGGATGCTAATCAATGCTTTCTATTTTGTCAATGAAAACATTTACAAGCTTATATGTTTCTGAATGAGATAAAATTTCAGTCCATGATTTAGATAGAAATGTATATAGAGACTTGAGTTTTAAATTTCCAATTTTTAAATGAATAACTTTAGGAGGGGGATCATTAAATAAAATTCGATTAGAGAAATCTTTATCTTTTGTTATAATGATAAGGCTTTTCTCCTTAGCATAATTCCATATATCATCATCATTCATGTTTAAATTTATATCACCAATATGAATGTACTCTTCTCGGTTACTCCATAGTGAAAAATAGTAAGGCAGGTTTGCATCAATAATATACTTCATTATGCACTTAATTCTGTAATGGAATAATTATTTCCCATTAACATAGCAGCAAATTTGATGCATTCATTAATATCTTCTTTTTCAAGAGATGGGTATTGGGATAAAATTTCTTCAGCACTATCTCCTGCACTTAAAAATTCAAGAATTGTCTGTACAGTTATTCTCATACCTCTAATAGTCGGTTTTCCGTCCATGAGGTTTTCATCAATGGTTATTCTTTCAGTAATGTATTTCATAAGTTTAAATTATTCAAGATAACATATAAACAAAAGGCGATTTATCATCGCCTTCTATTTTACCTTATACTTTATACTTGCTGCTTGATACTAGTAATTATCTATCTGTGCTCTTTGTAATTTACCTGAGTAATCTATATAGACGGCTTTCCATTCTGTATAGAAATCATAGACCGTCCATCCGCCTTCACGGTGTCCGTTGCCTGTAGCTTTCACTCCGCCGAAAGGCATGTGTGCTTCTGCACCGATAGTTGCGCCGTTGATGTAAGTAATCCCTGCCTGAATATCTCTAACGGCAGTAAACGCATCGTTAACATTATTTGTAAATATACTTGATGATAATCCGTATTGTGTATTGTTTAAGATGTCGATTGCATTTTCAAGCGAATCGCATTTAAGCACTGCAAGCACAGGACCGAAGACTTCTTCCTTCGCAATTCTCATTTCAGGAGTAACTCCTGTGAAAATTGTCGGCTTGTAGAACCAGCCTTTTGACAGGTCGCCCTCTTTTGCATAATCGCCGCCGAGAGCAAGTGTTGCTTTATCTTCGTCTCTGGCAATCTTTACATAGTTGTTTACTGTTTCTCTTTGTGATTCGCTTACGCAAGGACCGACATCTACACCTTTATCATTGCCGTAACCGAGTCTTAACTTCGAAGCTTTTTCAACTAACTTTTTAACAAAGTCATCATGGATATCTTTGTGAAGTATTAAGCGTGAAGTAGCTGTGCAGCGCTGACCTGTTGTTCCAAATGCTCCCCATAGGACAGCTTCGATAGCCAAATCTATGCTGGCATCTGCCATTACGATTTGTGCATTTTTTCCGCCAAGCTCCAATGAAACTCTCTTTAGTTCTTTACCGGCTACTTCATTGATTCTTTTACCGACTGCAGTTGAGCCTGTGAAAGAAATCAAATCAACATCAGGATGGTTTGTAATTGCTTCACCAACGATTCTTCCTTTTCCGTGAACGATATTTATAACGCCCGGAATATAATCTTTGCCAAGCTCTTGTCTCATTGCTGCATCTATTATCTCAACAAGAATTGCTGCTGTCTTCGGAGTAAGTTCTGCCGGTTTGAATACACATGTATTTCCGCAGACCAAAGCAGGAAACATTTTCCATGTCGGGATTGCCATTGGGAAATTCCATGGAGTTATAAATCCGCCAACGCCGATAGGTACTCTGAAGCTTAAATTCATTTTATTAGGTAGCTCGCTTGGAGCGTTCATTCCGAAAAGTCGTCTGCCTTCTGATGCTGCGTAGTAAGCGGTATCGATTCCTTCCTGTACGTCGCCTTTTGTTTCGGCAAATACTTTTCCCATTTCACGTGTCATTTCGTGTGCGATTTCATCTTTGCGTTCCAGCATCATATCGCCTACGATTTTTAATACGTCACCGCGTTTAGGGGCAGGAACAAGTCGCCATTTTTTGAAAGCTTCTTTAGCTGCTGCAACTGCTTCGTTCACATCCTTTTCCGATGATGAAGGAAATATGCCGATTAAATCATCGTTCCAGTTTGCAGGATTTCTGTTTTCAAATGTATTTCCGGATTCTGAATCTTTCCAGACTCCGTTTATTAAGTTCTGAAATTTTTGTGAAATGATATTATTTAGTTATTCTGATTATTTTGTATAAAATTGGTATTTTGTAAAATAGCTAAATTGATTTCGGGAATAAATGCACTATTCTTACATCAAAGACTTTAGAGTGATCAACTTTTACGGCTTAGAAATTGTTAGTTATATTACTAAGAAGAATATAAAATATTTGAAATTAATCTACATTTACATATTTCTGTTAATTTTAGCCGGATGCGCGCCGAAAGATAATGTCAAATTTGACAAAGGCGTCACTGATGACGTAAAAACTGTCAGTGAAATCGAGTATGATACTTATAATTTTGCTGAGCTTGAAGAGGTTTATGAAAACCTTGATTACGATAAACCGATGGCTGAGTTTACGGATATCCTGGGAAAGGATTTCCGCGCAATCCGTTTTAAATATTTTGTGGTATTTTCCAATCTTGAAGATAAAGTTACTTACCAGTTAATTGACAGCGATATCCGCAATACAGTAGATGTGATGCTTAATAATTATATAGAGACAAGACCTGATGAAGTTACTCCGATTTTTTTATTTAAGGATATGCAGAGCTATAAAGATTTTTCAATGAAGGAATTTGGAATAGATGAAACCGACCTATCACCTTACGGCTTCTATAAAATTTCCAAAAATGTGATTCTCATAAGATACGTTAACTGGAAGGGAAGCACTTCGCACGAGACAACCCACGCTATGCTTCAAAACGATTTCCCGAATATACCGTCATGGTTTAACGAAGGCTTTGCTGCTATGCACGAAAAAGCAATTTTTAATAACGGAAGATTTATAGGAAATTTTAACTGGCGTATACTTGCATTAAGAAGAGCATTCAATGAAAACAACTACACATCCCTGCGGCATCTGATGAGTACTAACGATGATGAATTTTACGGTAAAAGAACTTCATTCTATTATGCGCAAGCTTGCTATATGTTTATGCTGCTGCAGGAAAGAGGACTCTTTGAAACATACTATAAAACATTCCGGGATAACTATTCAAAAGACCACACAGGTATAAAGCAATTGGAAGCATTAACAGGGCAATCTATAGAGAAACTGGATGCCGATGTTATCGAATATATACAAAGTTTTAAGCAGGAATTTAATTAGTTCTTTTCATTTTTATCTCTGTTTTTTATAAACTGCAAAATATATATTTTATTCATTATGGAAGAGAATTTATTAAGCAGGATAACAATTAATCCGGAAGTTTGTCACGGGAAACCTACTATCCGCAATATGCGATATACTGTAGAGTTAATTCTGGATTTGCTTTCTGCCGGGATGACTAATGAAGAAATAATAAAAGACTATCCTTCATTAAATAAAGAGGATATTATGGCTTCGCTGGCATATGCTTCACGACTTACTAAAGTTAAAAGCATTAACAGAGTTTCTGCATGAAATTTTTAATAGATGCCCAGCTGCCTCCTCTCTTAAAAAAACATTTACAGGCAGAGGGACATGATGTGATTCATACTGAAGATTTACCTGATAAAGAATTTACAACTGATAATTACCTTCGCAAGATTGCAGATACTGAAGACAGAATTTTGATTACAAAAGATGAAGACTTTGTTGAAACCTGTCTGTTAAAAAACTCTCCTAACAAGCTTCTTTGGATTACTACCGGAAATATTATAAACACTAAACTTTTAGAATTATTCAATAAAAATATTAATCAAATAATTAATGGATTTGAAAACAATAGATTTATTGAAATGAATAATCAAAATATTTTTTTTCACGAATAAAAAATACAATGCTTACAAAAGAACAAATCGCAGAAGAAGTAGCAAATTCACTCGAAGAAAAAGGCTTAACAATAGTTGATAAAGATTTCGAAAGACCATGGGGCGGATTTTACAGAATAGCCGACAAAGACCTTCCGAAATTTTTAGATATATATTACCAAGGAGTCGAACTTCCCGAGTACGCACGTACAATGAATGCCAGCCCGAAAATTTTAGTTGTTGAACCATGGAAAAGACTATCCTGGCAGGTGCATGAAAGACGCTCTGAAGTTTGGAGAGTTGTCCGCGGACCTGTTGCAGTTTATCAAAGCGCTACTGATGAACAGCCCGATGAACCGCAATCCTATATTGAGAATGAAGTTATTACGTTGCCTCAGGGTACACGCCACAGACTTGTCGGCGAAGATGACTGGGGAGTGATAGCAGAAATCTGGGTACATATAGATCCAACCAATCCCACCGACGAAAATGATATCAGAAGAATTCAGGATGACTTCGGCAGATAAAAAATATATTACCTTTATACTCTTATTTTTTATTTCTACGCTTTTTTCATTTGGAGTTTTGGCTGTTAATAACAATATAACAGTTGAAACGCATTATACATTAAATGATAAACAGTTAAAAATCGTTGAAGGCGCAAAGAAATGCCTCGCTGATAAATTCAGTTACGATTTAAGCATGGCCTACCATGTGCTGACTTATAAAGACGGAATAAATACAGGAAAAAAAGTTTTCCCGGGCGGTGATTTATCACCGGAGATTGGTGTGTGCACTGATGTTACAGTAAGAGCTTTACGTTACGGACTTGACCTTGATCTGCAAAAAGAAATAAATACTGACGCTGCCAATCACTGGAAAGATTATCCGATGAAAAGATGGAGCGCAAAAAAACCTGACAGCAATATTGATCACCGTAGAGTGCCGAATCAGCAGGTATGGTTTGAAAAATACTGGACCAATGTTACCTCTGATGAGTTTATGCCGGGAGATGTAATAATATGGGATATGAATGAAGACGGATGGAGTGACCATATCGGGATTTTATCCGATAACAAATTGAACTCACGCTATAAAGTAATTCATAATTTCCCTGACCCCGGCTACGTTGCAGAGGAAGATGTAATAAACGAATGGAAGATTTCCGGAGTTTACAGAATAAAATAAATTCAATTGTTATGGAAGTTTTTGATGCTATTTTAAACCGCAGAACAGCGAACAGCGCATTTGTTGATAAACAGGTTTCGGAAGAAGATCTTAACACACTTGTAAAAATGGCTTCGTATGCTCCCAGCCATTTTAATTCCCAGCCATGGAGATTTATAATCATTGATGATAAAAATACCATAGGAGAAATTGCAAAAATTGCAGGCGACTCCATGGTGCAGCTAATGGATGACGGAAGGTTCTGGAAGCAGTACAGGAAATATTTCCGCTTCGATGATGAAGAGGTTGATAAGACAAGCGACGGAATTCATATTGACCACATGCCGGCTTTCCTCAAGCCCTTCGCAAAACAAATATTCAGTGAAACAGGCGGAAAAATAATTTCAAAGTTCAGAGTATCGCGTATACTTGGGAATGATGAAGAGAAACTTGTAGCCGGCTCTCCTATACTTTTTGTAATTGCTCTTACAAAAGAAGAATACAAGAAAGAAGAACTTTCCGGATTTTATTCCGTAATTTCCATGGGAGCGGTTATACAAAATCTTTGGCTTTCCACTACAGCGTTAGGAATGGGTATGCAGTTTATTTCTACTCCAGGTGAAATCCCTGAAAACTGGCAGAAGATAATTGATATGCTGGGAATTCCGGATACTTATGAAATGATGGCTATTTTCAGAATGGGATATGTAGATAAAAATATGAAGCGTCCGACAATTGACTGGAAATCTTCACAGCGTAAATCTCCCGAAGAGCTCAGCTATAAAAATAAGTGGAAATAAATTTCTGCAAATTAAAAAATACCCTTTATTATAATGGGTAAAATAATTAAGTTGTTTTTATTCTCTCATATTTTATAACCTCAAACCAAAATAAATTTATGGCATTAAACGAACCAATAATCGGTGAAATGAAACACGAAGGTGTCGCTACAAGAAAAATGCTTGAGCGAGTACCTGCAGATAAATTCTCCTGGAAACCTCACGAAAAGTCAATGTCACTGGGGCAGCTGGCAGCTCACGTTGCTGAAATTGCTGACTGGACAGGACCTACAATCAATCAGGATGAACTGGATTTTTCTAAAATGGAATACAAACCATTTGAGCCTAAGACAACTGAAGAACTTGTAAAGTTTTATGATGAAAAACAGGCAGCAGCTTTGAAAACTCTTGAAACAAATGCTACCGATGAAAATCTTATGGGAATGTGGACATTAAGAAACGGAGAAACAGTTTATATGACAATGCCGAGAATAGGTGTGATGCGCGGTTTTGTTTTAAGTCACTTGATACATCACAGAGCGCAGCTTGGAGTATATTTAAGATTATTAGATGTGCCTCTTCCTTCTACATACGGACCCTCTGCCGATGAAGGCCAAATGTAATTTTAAATTTGAATAAAAGGTGATTGCCCTTTCCAATTTAGATTGGGAAGGGTAATTTTATTTGTTGGAAAAATTCCTTACATATTCTGCTTTATTCTTTTATCTAACTAATTATTTTGTAGGATGGCTTTTGTATATGAAAGTCATATCTATGAAAAAAATTACTCATCAGATTCTTTTCGCAGCTATCATAATAAATCTTATTCTCATTCTGATTTTTTTGAATCTGTCTCTTTTTGGGAAGATGCTGTTATTGTTTTCGCTTTTCTTTATGTGCGTACTTCCGTTGGGAAAGAAGGGCGGCATTTATCACAGAATTGTTTCTTCTTTAGGATTAATTTTTTATCTGATTTATTTTTTAGTGTAACAAATAAAAAACCCTCCGAAGAGGGTTTTCATTAATTAACTTTTTACCGATTCCGTAACAGAAGTTGTTACATCTGAAGTAGCTTTCTTAAATTCTTTTATTCCTTTTCCGAACCCTGACATTAAATCAGGAATTTTCTTCGCTCCGAATAAAACAAGAATTGCAACTCCTATCAGTAAAATTTCCGGTGTTCCTAATCCAAACATAAATTTTCCTTTCTTAAACTATAAACGGGTCTGCAATTGCAAGGACTTCCGCCATTGTTAAAGTTTCGTCAAATGCTTCGGTAATAGATTGAGCCGAAACTGTTGTAATTGTTCTGACATCTACTCCACCCTGTGAATAATTATCTTCTCTTACGTATATAGATGCCGGGGCACCTCCGCCATCTGCATTGGGAATCCATCCTTTTTGTCCTCTTATACGTCTTACTTCGGATGCATGACGGGCTTCTACAGAGTGAATCTGTAGTGCTGCTGTAAGGACTGCATCGTTGCTCATTAAATTACCTGCCTGCCCTTTATAGGCTCTTACACCTGTATCTTCAAATGCCTGTGAAAGAGTTAAAAAAGTTGAGTAGTTGGTGAATACATCGGGAAACGCTCCTCCGGCTGTGAAGTCAAAAGTTGGTTGGGAAACAGGTGTTCCTCCCAAACTTGCAATTGTAGCAATCAGAGTATTTACGTGAGCTGCTTCGTGATTATATATCTGGTTAAATACAGCTCTGTCTCCTGATGGGATAAGAGTTAGGTTTGTATTAAGCCCCATGTCATAAAACTTCCTTTCAAGATATTCAAGTGTCAAAGCAAAATTTAATACTTCTACTACAGTTGCTGATGTACTTGCTTTCGCGGATTTTGTAACCAAAGATGCTAATGCAAACGGAAGAGCAGCGATAGCAGCTTTTACTCCGAAGCTGCCGGCTTTTGATAAAGCGTCTCTTCTGGAAAAATTCTCTTCAGTCATTGTAGAACTTAATTTTGACTGAATATTATTATATAGATTTTCGAGTTTCATTTTGTTTTTCTCCTTAAGGTAAACTGTTTGCAGTAACTGTTGTTTTTAAATAATCTTTAGCAATACTGAGAACTGCTCTTGGTTTTCTTTCGACATCCAACCCTGAGGATGCATTTACTATGTCATCACCTGCAAAGTCAGCGCTCCTTGGATTCAGTAAATCTCTTATTGCTGCAGCATGTCTTGCTTCTACTGATACAATTTTACCTGCAAGTTCAAGATACGTAGCATCTGAAGTGTAATACCCGGCTCCGTTATAGGCAGAGACACCGAGATCTTCAAAAGCCTTTGCAGTGCCTAGTACACTTGCTCTGCTGGTAAAGTTAATGGATGAAAAATTTACTTCAAGATTTGGGATACGGCTGGATGATGGAATAGCCGCTTTGAAAAAATCTCTGTGTGCTATTTCATGATCTCTTATATCAGTTAAGATAGAAAGCTCAGCGCCTGTCATACCTGAAAAAGGAGTTGCAATAACCTGAATATAAAATGCTGCTTCAAGCTGCTCTAAAGCGTAGGCATAATTTAAAATTCCTACATCTCCGCTGCCAAGATCTACAGATGTTCCTGAAGGTGTAATAATTTCATCACTTTTACACCCCTGAATTCCTACTGCAAGTGCAGCTGCAGAGATTCCTGTAAAAACCAAAAAATTTCTTCGGTTGAATGGTTTATTAATCATACTGATTAATCCTTCACCATTATCTTTTTTTATTTCTGTTTCACTCATTTCTTTCTCCTTTGTTTTAGGTTAAAAGTGCTGACAATTCTATTTCAACACCAAATGTTTTCAGTTTGGAAATAGAAAAGTTAAAATTATTCATTATAAATCTACTTAATGAGATTTATGGCAGATATTAATTAATAATTGATATACCTCGAGAAAGGAAATTTTAGTTTGAAAAGATCAGATTGTAAACATTATATGATAATATTGTCAAATGACAATATGTGGCAGTTATCTATTAACGAATCCCTTAAAGAACTTCCTTAAAGAACTTCTTTAAGAACGTCTATAGTTAACAACGAAAAGAAATGAAGATTGGATTTAAAACTCTTAATAAATTTTGAGAAATTTTTTGTAGAAATATTTTCTTCCTTCACCTGAAACGCTTATAAAATAAACACCTTTGGGAAGCGAAGAAATATTTAACCGGGTTTGATTGTTTGAAACTGAAAAAGATTTTACTTCTCTGCCTGAAGCATCAAATATTTTTAAGTTGTAATCTG
The DNA here is from genome assembly GCA_041859205.1 of Ignavibacteria bacterium. Taxonomy (GTDB): domain Bacteria; phylum Bacteroidota; class Ignavibacteria; order Tepidaquicellales; family Tepidaquicellaceae; genus JAFDZO01. Next base: position 43,230 of record JBHEKU010000197.1, read on the forward strand.
ATGCTGGGTTATCAGTTTCATTGAGGAATTTTATGTTCAGAGTGTTACCTGCAGGATTAGGAGCAATAATAAAATTATCAGGAACTATAGCAAGTTCGGTTTCCTGATTAATATTTGTTAAATATGAGTAAAGCTTTACTATTCTGCCGCTCTCACCGCAAAAGTAAGCTGAGTTAGAATTACGGAAAAAGAAACCATCGTACATATATCCGGCCAAACGAATTGCAGAAGGATGTGTAAAATTAAAACCTCCGTTAGTTGATTTTATCAGGTAGCACGGAGCTCCATCCGTAGGACCGTTCATCGCTATTAAAGTATTTCTACCTATAAAGAAGAGTTCATACAATGTACCGGGATAAGTTATAGTCTGAAACTGATTATAAATATATTGCCAGTTTGCTCCGCCATTGGTTGTTCGCATTATGCCTGTCTGATAATATCCGAGCGAAACATAAATAGTATCTCTGCTAAGAGGCACGCAATCGAATAAAGCTTTTTCTCCGTTATAACCTAAAAAAATATTATTCATAATTTGCCAGTTTAAACCGCCATTGGTAGTTTTATAAATGCAAGCTGAATCTAAATTTTGTCTTGTGATAAGCAGTCCAAAATTTTCATCTAAAAAATTTATTCTTGTTATAGGTTCGGGAGCTCCCAAAGAAATATTTGTCCAGTTTACTCCGCCATTTGTAGTTTTATAAAGTGTGGAGTTTGCTCCGCCAATAAAACCTAACGTGCTGTTTAAAAAATAAACATACTTTAAAGGACCAGTGCTGAAATTAGAAATGGTCCAGTTAAGTCCGCCGTTCGTAGTTTTAACTAACTGTCCGCTATCGCTTGTAACAAATGCCGTTGTTGCATTAGCAAAAGCAACACAGGTGTAATAAGCGGTAGACGTACTGACATCAATATTAACCCAGTTTGTGCCGCCGTTTGATGTACGTAAAATTGTAGAAGAACCTCCAACGCAAATGCCGGTATTTTGATCAATGAACGTAATTGATCTGAGAGTATTAGTTGTACCGGTAACCTGAAATTCGAAATAGTCAGCACTGCAAGCTTCTGAAACGAAAAAGAAAAGTAATCCGAAAATTAAATAAAATATTTTCATATTAAGAATTAATTATTTAGCAGGTAAAATCTTTCCGCTCACTTCACCAAATCCGACTCTGTATCCCTCGCCTTCACAGTATGCGCTCATTATAACAGTATCACCGTCATTGATAAATTTTCTTTCTTCACCGTTAGGAAGTATAATCGGCTCTGCGCCGCGCCATGTAATTTCAAGCATGCTTCCGCGCGATTCTTTTGTATCACCGCTGATAGTTCCTGAGGCAAGTAAGTCACCCGTTTGCATATTGCATCCGTTCACTGTGTGATGTGCCAGCTGCTGCGGCATATTCCAATATAAATATTTGAAATTTGAATGGCAAATTTCGAATGGCTCTGGTAATTTCTCGTTTTGTAAATATACATGAAGCTGAATATCAAACGTTTTATCACCTTTGCTTTGTAAATATGGCAGCGGTTCAAATTCAGGTTTTGGGCTAGCGCATCTGAATGGTTCAAGCGCATCCAATGTGACTACCCATGGAGAAATAGATGTTGCGAAATTTTTTGCAAGGAAAGGACCGAGCGGTACATATTCCCACGCCTGAATATCTCTTGCGCTCCAGTCGTTTACTATCACTATTCCGAAAATATGTTCTTCAGCTTTATCTACAGAAATAGAATTGCCGAAGTTGTTTCCATTACCTATGAAGAATCCCATCTCGAGTTCGAAGTCCATTAGCTTGCTTGCTCCGAATACCGGATTTTCTGCATCAGCAGGTTTTGTTTGTCCCTTAGGTCTTACAATATCAGTTCCGCTAATTACGATTGAGCTTGCTCTTCCGTGATATGCAACCGGCAAATGCAGCCAGTTAGGCATAAGAGCGTTTTCTTTTCCACGGAACATAATACCGACATTTGTTGCATGTTCTTTGGAAGAATAAAAATCTGTGTAGTCTCCGATTTCAACAGGAAGGCACATTATAGCATCCTGCATCTCAATAAATGCTTCCTGGCGAAGTTCTTTGTTGTCTCTTAACTCAGCATTATCTTCCTTTAATAAGCTTTGCAATTGAGTACGTATTTCTTTCCACACTTTTTTATCCTGAGACATGAAAAGATTAAGCGAGCTTCTGTTGAAAAGATTTTTTTCGGAAGAAGAATTTTTTAAAAGACCCTCGTCTTCGAGGACGGAAAGGTCTAAGATAAAGCCGCCTATAGCTACACCGATTCGGGGGTTCCCATCGGGCCTGGGCTTAAAAACTCCGTAAGGAAGATTTTGAATAGGAAAATGTGAATCAGGTGAGTATTTGATAAAAGATTTCATAATAATTATTTAATTTTTTTAACCACAGAGAACACAGAGAGTTTACACAGAGGACACAGAGCTAATTCGCTACTCTCTTTATGCCCTTTGTAAGATTTACAACATTGAAATTAATTAATAGACCTAAATTCAACTTAGATAGTTTTAAGTATGTAAGAATTTGCGCAAGATGAACTTCGTTTAATGATTCAATAGATTTTATTTCAACTATTATTTTGTTTTCTACAAGCAGATCAATTCTATACCCACATTCCATGTTTACATCTTTATAAATTAAAGGGAGTGCTTTTTGTTTCTCTACATATATACCATTAGATTTGAGTTCATAAAACAGGCACTCCTCATAGCAAGATTCTAAAAGTCCAGGACCTAAAGCTTTATGTATTTCTATCGCTGAACCTATAATTCTATAACTTAAATCATTTAATTCCATATAAAATAAATTTTTCTGTGTTCTCTGTGTAAACTCTCTGTGCCCTCTGTGGTTTAATTCAAAGTAATTGTAAAGCAGTCAGGTCTTCGCGTGGTTCATTGAATGAGCATGAGCCGTATGATATCACAAAATTCTTTCTTGCATTTTCAATTACCTTTACCGGCGATTTAAACTCTTTCCATCTGAAATTATTATCATCAAATTTAAAATTATCTGAATCTTCATCTGAAAGAATATCTATTAAATCCTGTTCCATCAAATCATTCCCGTACAATAAAATTCCCGCGCCGAAGACATTCAGAAAGCCGTGCATTTTTGTTTGTACGGAATCATTAAAATGTCTTATAGGATGATGAAGCCCCGCTGTGAATTTTAACGGTACCTGATTTTCATAGCAGGTATTTATTACGTAAGCAATTTGTTCAGGGCTAGGGAATGCTGAAGCCTCTACTCCGCCTGTGCGTAGTTTAAATCCGCTTCGAGGAAAATTTTCATCCTGCCCGAAATATTCATTGTGTCTCTTCAAAGCAGACACAAAATTATTTACGGATGCTTTCCAGTCATTCTTTAATTCACTTTTTGTGGTCAGTTCAAAGAATTTTTTTACAGGTAATGTCAGATTTTCTTTAAAGATTGCTGAAACACTGTTCAATACTTCATACATAGCATCAGGATTATTTTCTAATACTAAATCTTCCGGTAATCTTACTTCAAATGCATCAGTTGGAAATTTGTTCTCAGTCTCTTTTAAAAAATTTATTATTTGTAACAAATCATCGTTTGTCCCTTTAATAAATTCTTCTATGTTTGCTCCGCTTCTTCCAAGAACAGAAATAGAAAACGATTTTGTATTAGAACTGTCTTTCTTTATTAATTCCGAAAGCGCAGGCAGCAGCTTTGCCGGGCAGATGAACTTCGATAAAATCCATTCATCGCTTTCATTGATGTATCCGGTGAATTGTTTATACGCTTCATTAAGCGGAAGTGATGCAGGCGGAAAAAGCCCTGCGTAGTCAATCAAATTAGTGAGTAACTCTCTAAGTGTATTTGTAATCATTCGCTAAATTAGTTTAAAGAGTTTAAAAGAAAAATTTAAAAAATTATACTTTGTTTCGCTAAATAAACTGCTAATTTTAATTGGTTTACTATTTGATGCAAAAAACTGATTTATCTCATAGTCTTATATCAATATTTACTTTATTTTTGATTATAGATTTATTTCTAACTTAACTAATGGTGAAAATATTCATATTTTTAATGCATGGAGACTGAAAAATTTCTGATAAAGAACTCGTATACTGATTCTGACGAGATTGTTGAAATAAAAAATCCTTACACAAATGAAGTTGTAAAGAAAGTTTTTAAATCCAATAAAGAACAAGTTAATCAGTCATTAAATTACCTTTCCTCGATTTATCCCAAGTATAAATCAACTCCGACTTATATTAAATCCGACCTTCTTTCAAAAATTTCACAAAAAGTTTCAGATAAAAAAGAAGAGCTTGCTCAGTTAATAACACTTGAAACAGGCAAGCCGATAAAGTTTTCACGTATTGAAGTTGAGAGAGCTGTTTTAACTTTTCAATTAGGCAGTGAAGAAGCGAAACGAATTGAAGGTGAAACTCTAACTTTGGATTTATTAAAAGGTTCGGAAGGGAAAAAAGGAATTGTACGAAGATTTCCGATAGGAATTATTTTAGCAATCACTCCATGGAATTTCCCGATTAACTTAGTCGCGCATAAATTATCGCCCGCTCTTGCATCCGGCAATGTGGTTTTACTAAAACCTGCCAGTGCATCATTATGCTGCGGAATAGAGTTGTGTAAAATAGTAAAGGAAGCAAGTGAAGAGCTTGGATTAGATTATTGTCCGGTAAATGTTGTAACATCATCGGGCAGTGATATAGAAGAATTTTTAGGAGACGACAGAGTAAAATTAATATCATTCACGGGTAGTCCGATTGTCGGATGGGGATTGAAGAAGCATACTTATATGCAGAAGCTTTCACTGGAACTAGGTGGAAATGCAGGGGTTATAGTAGATGAAACGGCAGATGTAAAACTTGCTGCGATAAAAATTGCAATCGGCGGATTTGCCCAGGCAGGTCAGAGCTGTATCTCTGTGCAGAGAGTTTTCGTACATAAAAGCAGATATGAAGAGTTCAAAAAAATAATGCTTGAAGAAACGTCGAAGATGAAATACGGAAATCCTTTTGAAGATGATACGATGATCGGTCCCATGATAAATGAAGGTGAAGCAAAGAGAGTTGAGAAATGGATTGAAGAAGCAAAGGAAACAAGCGCTAAAGTTTTAATTGGAGGAACAAGAGATAATGCAGTTGTGCAGCCGACTATAATAGAAGGTGCGAATAAAAATTTAAACGTAAACAGCAAAGAGGTTTTTGCGCCTCTTATTACAATAAAAGAGTTTGTAGATTTTAAAACAGCAGTAGAAGAAGTAAATGATTCCGACTTAGGTTTGCAGGCAGGCGTATTTACAAATAACTTTGCCAATGCAATGTATGCCTATGAAAACATTGAAACAGGCGGTGTTATTATTAACGATGTTTCAACTTACAGAATGGATTCAATGCCGTATGGCGGAGTAAAACAATCAGGCAATGCAAGAGAAGGTGTGAAGTATGCAATTGAAGAGATGACTGAAAGAAAGGTGATGGTGTATTAGATAATTATTAATTTGAAATGGCTCCGGAAGGGGGTTCAATTCCTTTCGGATCAATTTGAAATTAAAACTTAATTATCATGTTCAAGAAAATACTGATTGCCAACAGAGGTGAAATCGCTGTAAGAGTCATCAACACTGCAAGGGAAATGGGAATTAAAACAGTTGCTGTTTATTCTGATTTCGATAAATATTCTTTATTCGCACGTAAAGCCGACGAAGCGTTTCATATAGGCGCATCACCTGCAGCGCAGAGCTATCTGCTTGCAGATAAATTAATTGAGATTGCAAAAAAATCGGGAGCTGAAGCAATTCACCCCGGATACGGATTCCTGTCTGAAAGAGGATACTTCGCAAAGCTATGCGCAGATAACGGAATAAAATTCATCGGACCATCCGAACACGCTATCGATTTCCTCGGAAGCAAAACCAACGCAAAAGATATCGCCGTAAAAGCAAACGTACCAACTGTACCGGGAACTCACTATGCTTTAAAGTCAGTTGAAGAAGCAAAAGAAGTTGCTGAAAAAATCGGCTACCCTGTTCTGATAAAAGCGTCTGCAGGCGGCGGCGGAAAAGGAATGAGAGTTGTAAATGAACCTAAGGATTTAGAATCATTTATGAGAATGGCGCAGAACGAAGCACGTTCTTCATTCGGTGATGACAGTGTATTTATAGAGAAATATGTTCTTGACCCCAGACACGTTGAGTTCCAGATTCTTGCCGATGAACATGGTAATGCAGTTCACCTTGGTGAAAGAGAATGTTCAATGCAAAGAAGACATCAGAAAGTTATTGAAGAGACTCCTTCCGTAATAATGGATGAGGCATTAAGAACAGAAATGGGTGAATGTGCAAAGAGACTTGTGCTGGAATCAGGTTATACTAATGCAGGTACGGTTGAATTTATAGTTGATTCAGACAATAAATTTTATTTCTTAGAAGTAAACACAAGATTGCAGGTAGAGCATCCGATTACCGAAATGCGTACAGGGCTAGACCTTGTAAAAGAACAATTGAAAATTGCTTACGGCGAAAAACTTTCGTTCAGACAGGAAGACATTAAGCTACACGGTGCAGCTATCGAGTGCAGAATAAATGCAGAGGATGCCGATAATAATTTTATGCCTTCCATAGGAAAAATAAATTACATGTCAAAAGAAGGCGGTAACGGAATTCGTGAAGACAGCGGTATTGAGCAGGGCGATGAAATTTCTGTTTATTACGATTCGATGATTTCAAAATTAATTTCTTACGGACCCGATAGACCAACTGCAATTGCAAAAATGAAAAGAGCTTTGAAGGGATATAAAATAGGCGGAGTAAAAACTAATATCAGTTTCTTGCTCAGCCTGCTTGAATCAGATGCATTCATGTCAGGACAATATCATACTCAATATATTGAAAAGACCTTTATGAAAGAAATGAAAGATACTGCAGCTACAAAAGATATGATACTTGCAGCATCGCTGGCATCAACTATTTTGAAATCTTCAAACGGCAATTCAAACCATAAAGCTGTTCTGAAAAATAACACTTCAGAGAGCAAGTGGGCAATCCGTAAATTTGATAACTTTAGATAAAATTTTATGAGCAACTACCAAACTAATATAACAGGTCAAACAGAATTAAACGGAGTATTTCTCAACGGAAATAACGAATTTTTATTCAACGATAAGAATTACACGTATGAATATAAAATTCTTGATAAAAGCATTCTCCTTCTACGCATCAACGATAAAAATTATATTGTAGAATATGAACTGAATGAAGATGAAAGAGAGAACAATGAGTTTACGTTTAATATCGATTCGCATAAAATAACAATGGTCTGCAAGAATGAACTCGATATTCTTGTGGATAAAATTGCAGGCGGAAAGAAAGACAAGAAGCAAAAGAACGATATCGTTTCTCCTATGCCGGGAGTTATATTGAAGCTTAATGTAAAAGAAGGCGATGAAGTCAAAAAAGGTGATGTAATACTCGTGCTTGAAGCAATGAAGATGGAAAACGAGATAAAAGCGATCAGAGATTGCAAGATCAAAAAGATTAATGTAGAAGAAAAGAAGTCTGTTAATAAAAATGAACTGCTTGTAGTTCTTGAGTAAAATTACCTGATTAATGGCAGAACCTTTAAAGAATATGTACAGCAAGGATTATCTAAATAACTTTGCTGATGTATTTGTAAAAATTTATCCGAAGTTTGATAAAGCAAATTTTTTAAATCTTGTCTTTGATAATGACTGGGATAAAAAAGAATTGAAACAGAGAATGAGGCATATTTCGGTATGCCTCCACGCTGTTCTTCCCTCCGATTATAAAAAATCTATTGAGATTTTAAAGAAAGCAGTTGTTCACTTCAATGGATTTCTATCCATGATTTTTCCAGATTATGTAGAAGTTTACGGTCTTGAGGATTACGATATCTCTATCTCTGCATTGGAATTATTCACTCAGCATGGCAGCAGCGAGTTTGCCATCCGGCATTTTATAGTTAAGTATCCGAAGAAAGTTATGCCGCAGATGGTGAAATGGGCAAAGCATAAGAACCATCATGTGCGCAGATTAGCAAGTGAAGGAAGCCGCCCCAGACTTCCATGGGCGATAGGCTTGCCGGAATTCAAAAAAAATCCTGATGAAGTTTTAAAAATTCTGGAGATTTTAAAAAATGATGAATCGGAATATGTAAGAAAAAGCGTAGCGAATAATCTTAATGATATCTCTAAAGATAATCCAGAATTAGCATTTGCAACTGCGAAAAAATGGTTCGGTAAAAGTCCGAACACTGACTGGATAATAAAGCACGGACTCCGCGGACTTCTTAAAAAAGGAAACACCGATGCATTGAAACTCTTCGGATTTGAAGGCGCAAAAGGAATAAAAATATCGGACCTGAAATATGATAAAGATAAAATTAAAGTCGGAGAAAAAATTGCATTCAGCTTTAAATTAAAGACTGATAGGGAACAAAAAATCAGATTAGAGTATATAATAGATTTTATAACTTCCTCAGGTAAAAACAGCCGGAAGATTTTTAAGATTACGGAAAATGTCTATGAGAAAGAAAGCACGTTTGAATTTAAAAAGTCCCACTCATTCAAAGATCTCACTGTAAGAAAACACTACAAAGGAAGCCACACATTATCTATAATCATCAATGGCGAGAAACTTGCAGATAAAAAATTTGAGATTATTTGATATATACATTTACTATATTTAGCCTTCACTTAAAGAAATAACCAATAAATGTTTTTAGCTTTTGCTTCATTAATTGCAGCCGTAGTTCCAATGTTTACCTATTTACTTTTGATATGGTGGCTGGATAGAAATGACCGTGAGCCGTTCTGGCTTGTCTTCCTGAATTTTTTCTGGGGAGCAACCGGAGCTATTTTCCTGGGAATAATCGGCAGCTTAATTTTTCAGGTTCCGCTTAACGTTGTTATACAGGGATTTGCAAGTGATAATCCCTCGCAGCTAATGGATTTATCAGGAGCGATTATCACTGCTCCGATTGTAGAAGAATTTACCAAAGGTATTTTTCTTTTCATGATGTCTTATAATAAAAGATTCGATGGAGTTGTTGACGGAGTAGTTTACGGCGGCGCTATCGGTCTGGGCTTTGGTATGACAGAAAACTTTTTATATTTTGTAAGCTACGGTGATACACCAACATCATGGCTGATGATTGTTATTATAAGAACGCTTTTCTCCGCAGTACTGCATTGTCTTTCACAGGCAACTTTCGGAGCATTTATCGGATACGCAAAATTTAAACCGATGCCTGTAAAATTCTTAGTTATTCCTTTAGGTTTTCTTGCAGCAGTCTTTCTGCACTTTGTATGGAATCTGACAGTCAGCTTTGAAGAAACTTCTCTTTTAGGATTCGGATTTTTGATAATGTATTTCATTGCATTTTTTGTTGTATTTCAGTTTGCAGTTTACTTTGAAGGGAAAACAATTAAAAAAGAATTGCACGAAGAATCGCAGAACGGAATTATTCCAATCGAACACATGAATTATCTTCCCTTTGTTACCAGAAGAGCAAAATACGGATGGTGCCCACAGGGAGTAAATCAGAGAGAATATGTCAAAACAGCTATAACTCTTGCATTAAGGAAAGACCAGTATAAAAATTCACATGGCATGCGTAAAAGCGATTATGAAAAAGAGGTAGCACAGTTGAGATACAATATTCAAATGATGTTCTATAATGCTTCAGTAAATTATTACTCAAAGCAGCAGTAACTTTGTAACACAAATTTGAAGAAAGCTTATCTATATATACTTGCCTATTTTTTTTTAGGAAGTATTATTTTTGTTTTTCTCATTCCTCCTTTTGAAGCGAATGATGAACCCTATCATCTGGAGTATATAAATTTTATTGTAAAAAACTCTGCGCTTCCAAATCAGTTAAAGGATAATGAAAAAGTTCATATCGAAGGACATCAGTTTCCTTTGTATTATGCAGTAAGTGCTTCCTTAGTTAAAATTATTTGGGGCAATTCACCGTTAGAGTTTTCTTTAATCTATAATAAAAAACATTTTACCGCAGGCGGTACTGAAAGCCTTGTTCCGGTATTCAGCCATGTAAATAATAACCCGTTTAATAACTCCAAAAGTAAATTTCAATTTTATTTTTTAAGATTACTCTCCACGCTATTTTCAACTCTAAATTTATTTTTTGTCTATAGAATTGCCGGTCTATTTTTTAAAGAAGATAAGCTTGCTTTGCTATGTATGTTTTTTGCGGCATCTATTCCGCAGGTCATCTATGCATCATCAACTATTACAAATGACAGTCTTTCAAACTTACTTGCCTCAGCATCGATATATACTTTTCTTTTATTTCTAAAGGAGAGCTCAGTAAAAAGAATAGTAATATTCAGCTTAGTTTTTTCATTCTCTCTTTTATGTAAAAAAACGCTTTTCTTTTTGATACCCTCTGTTATAATTACTTCTGCTTATTCGCTGCATATCGGCAGACTTGATAAAGCTGCGTTTATAAGATTTTGTTCGTACGTTTTTATTTTTACTTTAGTAGTTGCCGGCTGGTTTTATTACAGAAATCATTTTATGTACAACGATATTCTGCTTACTGAAGTTGAAAAAATTACTGTACCTATGCATTACGATCCGAAACCGATTTTATCGATGTATTTTATTTATCCCTTTATTCCCGGATTATTCGGTTCGTTTTTCGGAGTGTTTGGCTGGATGAATGTAGCTATTCCGTTTTTTATCTATGTCTTCTATTTTATCCTAACAGCATTCAGTGTTTTTGGAATTTCAAAAAATGCTCCGCGCCAGAAATTTACTCCGATGAAACTGTTTATTATATGCTCGTTAACTATATGCCTGGCAGGAGTTGTTTATTACAATCTTTCATATTCGCAGCATCAGGGAAGATTTCTATTCCCGGTAATATCGCTGGTGGCTATCCTTATAGTTTCAGGCCTCAATAATTTTTTCGCAAACTTCAATAAAGATCTTCTTAATAAGAATGTTCTCCGTGTTTTCTACACTCTTCTGATTCTCATAAATGTCATATCTGTTTATGTTTTATACAGATTTTATTACATCGAAAATAATTATCTTTAGATGTGATATCAATTATTATTATAAACGGGCACGACTCTGTAAAATATTTGCAGGAGACGGTGTATTCTATTGAGGAAAAAATAACGGAGCTTGAGTACGAAATCATTATAGTGAACTTAAAAATAAAAACTGAGGACGAGACCAATAAAAAACTAAAAGTATATTTCCTTGATACGGACAATTCTGCCAAAGCAAAAAATTTCGGAGTATCAAAATCAACATTTGATAATCTGTTATTTTTAAAAGCAGGAGTAGTTGTAAAAGTTAATCCGTTCATTCATTTTTTTGAAAAATTTAAAAACAGGAATTACGGAGCTATTGCTTTAAAACTTTACGATTATAAAAGTCATTTCAAAATTAATATCTGGCGTGAAATCGGGCTTTCAGAAGAAATAGAAGAGGATGCAATTAATAAAAAAATATTTCAGGGTAATACACATAAAACTCTTGAGCTTGAAAACCGATATCATGATATAGCTTCAGTAGCCAGAGTTTCAAGCGATGCAATGTTTATAGACAAAAAAGTCCTGAACGAAGCAGGCGGATTTAACGAATATCTTATAAGTTATTACGATGATGCCGACCTGTGCAAAAAGCTCCTTGAAAAAAAATATGCAAATTATTTTTACCCGTTTTGCAAGCTTCAGTATTTACCATTGGATGAAGTTGATATCCCGCAGCATTTAAAATCACGTTTGAGGTATTATAAACTCCATAGTTCATTCTTTATAAGAGTATTTTTACGAACAGCTCTTGCAGCAAAGTACTTGTTACTTTCGGTAACATTTAACAGACAAAATTTGCTGTCTTTGAAATCCGTTTTGTTTCCATATTGATTACCTGAATTGATAAAAGAGAATTATAAAAATATTATTTATACTACCACTGCCCAGATAATTCCACGGGCAATGTTATTCATTTTTACTTTCTACCTTGCAAGAACACTAGGAAGCGCTGAGTATGGAAGATATGATTTCTCGCTTTCCATAGGATATTTAGTCGGAGTATTTTTTGAGCTTGGCGGAAATATGATTCTTACAAAGCATGTTGCACGCGGATTTTACTCAAGCTTTAAATATGCTCTCAATATTAGATTCATAAGTATTATTTCAGCTTTAACAGTTACTGTTATTGTTCTTTTATCTTTTAACCTTTACAGTGATAACTTTGTAAATATAATTTATGCTTTAATCGGGATCGCATTCAGCTCCCTCATGAATCTTTATTTCTCTTTTTTCAGAGGGATAAGACGTATGAATTACGAAGCAGTTGTTCTTATTGTTCAGAAAGTAATTTTTATAGGTGTTTGTTTTCTTTTTCTGAATTACGGAAACATTGCTTCCAGCGCGCTTGCAGCTTTCGGATTAAGTATGATTGCATCGTATCTTCTGATTCAAACAATTTATCAAAGACAAAAGCATAAATACGTTGATGAAGAAGAAAATAAAATTGTTATAAAAGATTATCTGAAAGATATTGTTACGCTTGCACTAGTTGAAGTCTTTTCGATAATTTACTTCCGTGTTACTCAGATTATTCTCGAAAATTACCACGGAGTTTCGGCAGTCGGTGTTTACGGAGCATCTTATAAACTGATAGAAGTATTTACTAATATTCCCGGAATATTAATGATAGTTCTTTTCCCGGGCTTTGCAAAACTCTCAAAAGAAAACATAGTTTCATTCAAAAATAATTTTAATAAAGTACTTCCTATTTTATTCGGTCTTGGAATTTTATCATCTGTATTCTGCTGGTTTGGCGGAGAGTATATTTTCAGACTGCTCGGGAAAGATTATTCGGAGTCATATATTCTTCTGCGCTATATGACTTTGGCGCTTGTAGCAATTTTCCCCAATTTCCTTTTGACACAGGGTTTAATAGCATTGGATAAAAACACAAAGTACGCAGTTGTTTTATCGGCTGCATTAGTGTTAAATATAGTGATGGGAATTTTAATAGTTCCTAAGTACGGTGCTGAAGGCAGCGCGCTTTCAGTCGGAATTTGCGAATGGGTTATTTTTATTGCCTGCTTCTTTTTAATAAATAAAGAAATAAAATCACGCATTGGAAAGAAGGCATAAAATACCGCTGAAGCTGAAACTGATAAGGTTTAAGAACTCAGATTTTTTTTCTTTCACAGATAAGATAATCAGGTTTGTAAAGCCTCCGAAAAAATATTCCGGACTTCCCAAAAAAATATTGGTTTTCAGAAATGATAGAATTGGCGATGCAGTTGTTACATTGCCGGTCTTGAGAGATTTAAAATTTAATTACCCCGGTTTACAAATTCATATTGTCTGCTCTGAAAAAAATAAATTTGTATTTGAAAACTTTCCTTACGTAGATAAACTGATTGTTTTCAGTCCGCCAAACTGGGAACAGGAAAATTTAAGAGGTATTTTTAGAATTCCTGTCATAGGAAAAGCGTTTCAGTTTTTCTTTCATGTATTGATGGCAAGCGTTTTAGATGATGAATTCAGAAAATTTCTTTTTGATTTGGAAATTGAAAAATATGATGCTGTCATAGATTTAATAGGCAAAAGAAGAATTGCATTTATAGGAAGGATGGTTTCTAAATTCTCGGCGGGTGGAAGATTATTTCTGCTTTCATGGATGTATTCTTATTATATGAAAACTAACTGGGTATCTCCTTATGATAAAGATTTTATGAGCAGAAAAATTCAGTTTTTATTTGAGGATTCTTTGAATTTGAAATTTGAAGATAAAATTGTAGAACTGCCATATACAGGAGCAGAGCAAAAGGAAGAAAAAGAAATAGATGTATTCATACATTTAGGAACAGGAGAATTACGTAAGTTCGAACCGGAAAAAGAGATTGAAATCATTCAGTCATTAAATAATTACAAGCTCATTATAACTGATGGTTATGAAAGTGATTCTTTTAAAAAACTAAGAGAATATTTCAAAAATTTTGAAAATATTGAATTCAAAATTTATGATAAACTTACTGATATTATTCCGGATGTAAAAAAATCAAAACTCATGCTTTCCTATGATGGAGGGCAGACGCATCTTCTGGCACAGTATCTGCCTTCAGTTGTTATATTCGGTCCGGGTTCAGTTGATTTATGGAAGCCATATGAATTTCAGGATTATAAAATAGTAAAGGAATGGGATAATAATCTGCGCGTTATTCAAAGCGATGGAAAATACAAACATGAAGTTGTTCATAAGAAAATATGGTGCAGTCCGTGTTTTGATATAGGATGCAAAGAAAGACCCTGCCTTGGAGCCATTACTCCGGGAATATTAGCTGAAACCGTTAAAAGTAAATTAGGCCTGAATGGTTAAAAATTACGAAACTAAATATCTGATTTTTAAGGTTTCCTTCTTTTTGTTTTGCCTTGGTACGCTTGCAGATACAATGCTTGTAACCGATGTAAACATGGGATTATTTTTGGTTAATCTTGAAACTCCTAAAATAGCTCTTATAATTTATATTGTATCGTTTTTAATTGTGAGTGATTTTAAATTTTCAAAAATATTTTCTGATTTTGACAGGAAGTTTACTTTTCTTGTTTTTCTGATTTTGATTTCAGGTTTAATTTCTGTTTATCTTAGCGATGAGAGGAAAGCATCATTTAAAATACTTCTTAATTATTTGTCGTACTTTGTCTGCTTTCTTATTTCGCTGTATTATTCCAACTATTTTAAAGAGGCAAGAAACTTTATTGTTAAAACTTTTTTAGCTGTAAACTTTGTTTTAATACTCAGCTGTCTTGCAGATTACTATTTGCCTTCGTTTAATCAGTTTTTAATCAATAACTTTGGACATGCAGAATTAAAGCACTCATTTTTTGAAGTAAACGATGTAAAATATCTCCGCCCCTCAGGTTTTCTAAGTGAAACCAACCTTACGGGATTATCAATAGCACTTTCTTTATTGATCCTGATAATTAATTACTCAAATATTCGGAATAAAATATTACTATATGGATATGTTTTATTTTCCGGATATACCTTTGGTATGCTGGGTTCCAGAAGCACTTCCATAATGATACTTATATGCTCTGTGTTATTTTTAATATTTAAGAAAGTTGATTACAAGACTGTACTTAAAATTCTTCTTGTGTTTTTTCTGGTACAGGTATTTACTCCACAAACCAGGATCAGGCTTGCGCAGATGTTTGACAAAGAACGTATGAAAGAGGAAGCTGCTATAGGCCGTTTTATGATTTGGAAGGGGGCGGTAAAAGCATTTGAAGAGCACCCTGTTACAGGACTTGGACCCGGAATGTTTTTCTTTAAAAGCCTGTATTATATCGATAAGACAGTTACAGATAGAGTGAGTTTTGACAGGATGGAAAAAAATATGGCTAACCCTCATAATATTTTTCTTGCGTTTGCATCTGAGCAGGGAATAATAGGCATTTTATTATTTATAGCTTTATTAATCTTTGTATTTTTTAATTTGATAAAGAAAAAAAAAATATTTTTCACTATCAATATTTTTGGGAATTATGTTTGCTTCCGGTCTATCGAGTTACGCTCCATACTTTAAATATTATCTTATTATTTGTATTATAGTATATATATTGAGTCAGTCTGAATTTTACTTAGAGGAAACCGGAAAAATTGAATAAACAGGAAATAAAAAGTATTTTAATTATAAAGCTTTGCTGCTTAGGTGATATGGTTTTTTTTACACCTGTAATAGAAAACCTTAGAGAAAATTATCCTGATGCAAAGATAACTTTGCTTGCGGCAAAATGGTTGAAACCGTTAGTTCCATATTTAAAGTTTATAGATGAAGTAATCTATTACGAAGGTCCTTATGAATCTTCAGGAGTCAAAAAAATTCTTAATACACTTAGAACTATTTTAAAGCTCAGGGCTAAAAAATATGATTTAGCTGTTCTCGGTCACAGGAATAACTTTTATGGACTTTTTGCGAAGCTCAGCGGAATAAAAATAAGATTAGGATTTACCGGCACAAAATATCTTACTGATACAGTTGATTTCGATAAATACACACATACAACAGATAAAAACTTAAGTATTCTTGAACCCCTTTCGATTCCTTTAAAAAATAACGGAACATCACTGCAAAGAATTCGAACAAAGGAAGAAACAAAAATAGAACAGAACATTCCTTCTAAAAAAAAAATAACCGGAATATTTCCTTTCGGCGGAGTAAATCCGGGAACAGATATGGATATAAAGCGATGGGACTTAGAAAAATTTCTTTCTGTTATTAATAATGCTGCTATTGGGAACAAGGAAAACACAATCATTGTATTTGAAGGACGTGATGAAAATGAGAAACTTCCATCCGTAATTAAATTTCCTGCTAACGTTTTAATAATAACTATAGATATTGATTTAATTTCGGTGTGTGATGTTTTTGTATGCGGAGATACAGGGCCTCTGCATATTGCTGCCGCTTTTGGAATTCCCACCGTAGCTTTATTCGGTCCCTCTGATGCAGACTTTGTAAAGCCGATTTCATTTGGTAATACTGAACATATTTTAATCTGGAAGAAACCGTGGTGCAGCCCGTGTTATAATCCTGTAACTGCTGCAGAAAGAGACAATCCTAAATATTGGCAGAACGGAGTTTTCCGGTGCCATACAGGAACGCTGGAATGTATGAAGAGCATTACAGTCGAAGAAGTTACAGCTTCGATAAACAAATTAAATTTAAACAAATGAAACGATACGGAATTTTCGGAGGTTCGTTCAATCCTCCTCATATAGCGCATTCAATTCTGGCAGAGGATGTCCGCGAGCAGATGCATCTTGATAAAATAATATTTATACCCACCGGCAATCACGCTTTAAAAAATAATCTTGATTCAATTGACCCGATGCACAGGTATAACATGGCAAAGCTTGCATTTGAAAAAGATGAACACTTTGAAGTCAGTGATATTGAAATTTCAAATCTTAAAGAAAAATCTTACACTGTAGATACTCTCATTAAGCTGAAAGAAAAATATAAAGATGATTTTGTGAAGCTGTATCTGATTCTTGGTATCGATACATTAGTGGAGTTCCCAAAATGGAA
This sequence comes from Ignavibacteria bacterium, assembly GCA_041859205.1. Taxonomy (GTDB): domain Bacteria; phylum Bacteroidota; class Ignavibacteria; order Tepidaquicellales; family Tepidaquicellaceae; genus JAFDZO01. The sequence goes on from JBHEKU010000197.1 coordinate 60,349, forward strand.
AGACCCTAACAAGCTGTTTCTTCTTTCTGAAGTAGTAATTATTAACCGCCCTAATATATATGTGCAGGATGTTCATCCGGATTTTTCCAGCCGCGTGAAATATCTGAGTGTCCCGATGCTTGAAATATCTTCTTCAATGATTCGCGAGTATATCAGTCAAAACAAATCGATAAAGTATCTCGTAGATAAGGATGTTTGTGAGTACATCCGGGCTCACAATCTCTATAATATTTAACGTAACTTTTACGAAAAAAATCAGTAATTTTATGTACAATCTTACTCTCAAAATAATCTCTCAAAACTAATGGAAGAAGAAAATTTACAAAATCAAAATGATATACAGGCTCCTGATACCGAGCCGATTTCCAAAACAGATGCCTTGGTAGGTATCTTTACTGAGCCGGGGAATACATACGAAGCCGTAGCTCAGACAAAAGGAGTTTATTACTGGACATATCCGATTTTAATCTGTATTCTTCTCGGTCTTATTTCAGCTTTTATCGGGCAGACTGACGCGCAGTTATTCGGCGATATGATGTCTAAGCAAAAGAAAAAAATGCATGAAAAAATGGATGAGCAGGTCAAAGCCGGAAAGCTTACTCAGGAGCAGGCACAGGAACAAATTGCTGCATCCGAAAAATTCATGGATCCTAACGGCATATTCTTCAAACTTATGGCTTATGTCGGAGCTTCTGTAGGAGTAGTTATAATTTTCATTTTTGTTTCGCTTCTTTATTTTGTCGGGCTGAAAATATTTAAGTCACAGGCAGGATTTGCAGATGCAATGAATGTTGTCGGGCTTGGAATGTTGATAAGTTCCATTGGCGGCTTGCTTGCAATGGTGCTATCTGTAGTTATGGGTCACTTTACATCCATTGGAGCAGGACTATTTTTAAAAGAAGAAAACGTCGGCGAAAAAGCATACAAGTTTGCTACTTCGCTGGATATTTTTGCAATATGGGAGCATGTAATTTTTGCAATTGGTCTCTCCAAAGTCGGAAGAATTTCAATGGCGCAGTCATATTCATTGGTATTCGGTATCTGGTTTATCTGGATGGCAGTTTCAATTTTTGTTTTTTA
>JBHEKU010000222.1:0-4361 GCA_041859205.1 Ignavibacteria bacterium
ATAGATGAGCTTGGCTTTTTTGCCGGACTTGATGCCGGGCAGATGACTATGCAGCTTGAACGAAGAAACGACAATCTTGATATAATAAAAATCAACGAGCTCATTCTTCCCGATACGAATAAATTTTCTAACTACGGACAGAATGTTACATCGCGTTTCGGTCCGTTAAAGATAGAAGGATTCAGTTCGGATAGTTCTAAATTTATTGCTAAAATAAATTCATACTTTACCTCTGATATTCCGAATCTTCAGTTTGTTTTTCAACAGCTGCTTGGAGGCTATTATTCTATAAATTCCGAATTGACTTATATTGAAGAAGTAAAAACTTTCCCGAAGAATATTGAGATAACGGTTAATTATGTTTTCACAACGTCATCAAGTCCGGTTCCTGCTATTCCGGATTCACGTTCGGTGAATTTTAAAATACGATATTCACTTATTGATTTAACACCTGATACCACTAATTCATATATGCCAAGGCTTTCAGATGCGCGCGTAGGATATTTTGAAACGCATATAAAAGATTACACCAATCCTTTAAGAAAAAGTGAAACTACAAAATATATTTCAAGATGGAATCTGCAGAAGAAAAATCCTTATGATGAATTATCCGAACCAGTAAAACCTATTGTATACTGGATAGACAGAGCGACTCCGAAGGAGTACAGGGATGCAATAAAAAAAGGCGTGCTCATGTGGAATAAGGCATTTGAAAAAATCGGATTTAAAGATGCAGTGCAGTGTAAGGTTCAGCCTGATTCCGTTCAGTGGGATAGCGATGATATACGTTACAATGTTCTCCGCTGGCAGTCATTTTCTACATCGGGAATTGCAGGGATTGGTCCCTCTGTTTCAAATCCTTTCACAGGTGAAATTCTGAACAGCTCCGTTTTAATAAACTCTGAAGCGTTGCGATTTACACAGGATGAAAAGACCTTGTTCAACCTTATAAGCTCAAAACAGGAATTGCAAAACTCAGGCTTCGAAGGCGATAAAGTTATTAAGGTTCTTGAAAAAATTAATAAGAAAAATTTTTATATGTGTCAGTATTCTTCGCTCTCGCAAAATCAGGCATTGATTGGCGCAGTGAAATATGTGATTGATAAAAATATTACAAACACTGATGAAATACCGAAGGATTATGTTTATGATTATCTGACTGATTTAGTTGTGCATGAAGTCGGGCACACTTTGGGGTTAAGGCATAACTTCAAAGCATCGACTGCATATACATTTGATGAAATAAGAAATCCGGAGTTTACAAATCAGTGGGGCAATTCAGGCTCAGTGATGGATTATACTGCTGCGAATATTTCTCCTTCGGGGGAAAAGCAGGGGACTTACTGGTCACCTGCAATAGGCATGTATGATTACTTTGCAATTGAGTACGGATATAAAATTTTTCCGAATGTAAAAAAATCAGAGGATGAAGTTCCTTATTTAGTTGCCATTGCTTCACGCTCTTCTGATCCGCATTTGGTTTACGGTACGGATGAAGATGCAATAAATGTATTCGGTCCGACGAGCCTTGACCCGCTTACGCAGACATTTGATTTGGGAAGTTCTCCATTGAAGTATGCAAAAGATAAGATGGAAATTGATACAAATCTTTTCGGAAAGATTGATAAATATTTCCCGACTTATAATGAAAGTTATGCTCAGCTTAACAATGTTTTCATAGGGCTGCTCTTCGATTATTTTTCCAACACAATGATTGTATCGAAGTATATAGGAGGCGCTTATGTAACTAAAATGAAGCAGGGAGATATTGTTGATAATAAATATCCCATTATGCCGGTAACACGTGCTGAGCAAATGGAAGCGCTGGATTTTTTAAACCGCTATGCATTTGAAGCGGATAATTTTTTATCATTCAGCAATGATTTTATGAAAATGCTTCAGCCTGTTGCAAACGGCAGGGCAAGGCAGGATTTTCCTCTGAACGATATTATTCAGACTATTCAGAATAATACTTTAGCAAGAATGTATAGTCCGGTGCTGATGAAGCGGATGCTTGAGCAGGAAAATTTATCTTCGGATATTTTAACATTGAATGAGCTGAACGATTATCTGTATTCAAATATATGGAGTGAAGTAAGAACGAAGTCTGAAATTTCTAAAGCCAGAAGAGGACTGCAAAAACTCCATCTGGGATACCTGATTGATATGCTTGTAAATCCGCAGTTCGGAGCGCCTGAAGATGCGCGGTCGATATCGTTTAAGATATTGAGTCAGCTGAAGAAAGATTTAGGAAATTACAAAGGCGGAAATGATTTTGATTCTTTCCATCTTAAGGAATGTGAATCTAGAATTGATAAAGCGCTGAACTATATTATGGTCAATCAGCATTAGAAATTGAAGATTTCAGCCTATACCTACTAATAGGGAAGATGCATTAGAATTTGCATAGGACGAATGTTATATTTGTTGATTACAGATTTCAGATTTATCAAGAGGAGAAAAGAATAACAAGTTTTCATTCGTAATTCGTAATTTGAAACTCGTAATAGAACTGAGAATCCGACTTTTTTCCGACTTTTAGTTTTTTCGTAACTCGTAATTTGAAACTCGTAATTGAAATGAGAATCCGACTTTTTTCCGACTTTTTAATCAGTTGTAAATTTTCGGTATTGTAAAAACAACAACGGGAATTGTAAAACCCGACCATCCCGCTAAAGACGGGACTGAGCTTAGCTCAGAAATCCGACTTTTTTCAATTAACAGTTAACAATTAACAGAAATCCGACTAATTTCAATTATGAGTTATGAATTATGAATTATGAATTATGAGTTATGATTGGATTCCCGCCTTCGCGGGAATGACATATAAGATAAACCCGACTATTTTCCGACTTTTTCAAAAATAAAAATTGTCAGTATTGTAAAAACAATATCGGGAATTATAAAACCCGACCAAAATCCGACTTTTTTCAATTAACAATTATCAGATAATAATTAACAGAAACCCGGCATAGGTACAAGTTTATTATGAATAAGTATTCAAAAATAAGAGTGAGCGTTCGTGCAATTTGCATTGTTGAGGATAAAATGCTATTTCAAACAGATTTGAATGACAAAGTGCCTGTTTACGCAATTTTAGGCGGAGAGCTGGAACCCGGGGAAAAAATGGAAGAGAGGTTGAAGCTGGAATTTATGGAGGAAGCCGGCACAGAAATAGAAATCTTAAAATACCTTTTTGTAATTGAAAATTTTTTGATTTATAACGAAAAGCCGGTACATTCACTCGAACATTATTTTTTAATAAAATTGCCTTCTGAGGAATTGACATCACAGGAATCTCATTTATCGTTTCATTGGTTACCTGTAGAGGAAATCGGAAATTTAAATATTAAGCCTCAGATCCTTAAAGATATTATTTTAAAAAGCGAATTGGAAAATGTCCGGCATTTTATTGCAGAAGAAAACCCGACCAAAACCCGACTTTTTTAAAAATAAAAATGGCTGTATTGTAAAAACAACAACGGGAATTACAAAACCCGACTTTTTTCCGACTTTTAACGCAGATGAATTTGTTTTATATTTTCTTTTTAGAACTAAAATGATACTCAACTAATGGCATATAATACTATACTAACTGAGAAAAAAAATTCCGTCTTATATATAACACTAAACCGTCCAGATGTATACAATGCATTCAACGATGAAATGACTTACGAACTGCAGGATGCTTTTAAAATCGATGCTGCGGCTGATGATGTAAGATGCGTGGTAATTACCGGGGCAGGGAAGGCATTCTGCTCAGGGCAGGACCTCAAAGATTTCACCGATAAAAAATCCACATTCAAAGAAGCTCTTGATAAAAGATATAATCCCTTAATAAAACTTATTACGGGACTTCCAAAGCCCGTCATCGCTTCCATAAACGGCGTCGCTGCCGGAGCAGGATTATCACTCGCGCTTGCATGTGATTACCGCATTGCTGTTGAAAGCGCCACGCTTATTGAAGTGTTTATTAACGTAGGGCTTGTGCCCGATAGCGGCTCGTCATTTTACCTGTTGAAAATTTTAGGATATGCAAAGGCATTTGAGATGTGCGCAACGGGTGATAAAGTTACAGCAAAGGAAGCCAAGGAGTTAGGATTAGTAAATAAGCTTGTAAGCAATGGAACGGTGCTCAAAAAAATCACAGCACAGGTTGCAGAAAATTTTGCATCGAAGCCGACATTTGCCATCGGTATGATAAAAGACATGCTTCAGAAAGCTGCACATTCGCCGTTGGAAGATATACTTGAGCTTGAAGCACAGCATCAGCAATCAGCAGGCAACTCAGTTGATTTTAAAGAAGGTGTTGCAGCGTTTCTTGAAAAAAGAAAACCGAAATTCACAGGTAAGTAATAAGT
>JBHEKU010000012.1:0-16574 GCA_041859205.1 Ignavibacteria bacterium
GATTCCGATCCCGGGCACAAGGAAACCCTCAAGGCTATAAGCTTTGAGGGTTTTTCTTTTTTAGATTAGACGCGTCCCGCTAAAGCGGGATTGCCTGTAAAGGCAGTATCGGTTCGATTCCGATCCCGGGCACAATGGAACCCTCAAGGCTGTAAGCTTTGAGGGTTTTTCTTTTTAGATTAGACGCGTCCCGCTACTTGTTCATCTTCATTGCTCCTTTTACACAAAATTGTAATATTAAATACTATGAGGCTTTATCTTTCATCATATCGGCTCGGAAATAATCCTGAAGTTTTAACTTCGATGATTACCGGAGATAAACGCGCAGCTCTTATTCTAAATGCCCGCGATTATTTTTTAATTGAAGACAGGGAGTCAGGAAAGATTGAACAGACTAATGAATTAAAAAAAATCGGTATCACTGCGGCAGAACTTGATTTAAGAAATTATTTTGGAAGACAAAATGATTTAGAAAAAGAGCTTGAACAATTTGATGCTGTGTGGATTCCCGGCGGCAATTCTTTTCTTCTGCGCCACACCATGCGTGAAAGCGGCTTCGACACTGTAATAAATAGCTTACTTTCGGAAGATAAAATTGTTTATGCTGGCTACAGCGCAGGTATCGTTGTGCTTTGTGAAACTCTTAAAGGAATTGAAATTGTAGATGATATAAAATATGTAAAGGAAATATATAACGCGGAACTGGTTTGGGACGGACTCGGAATTCTGCCATACTCTATTGCGCCGCATTATAAATCAAATCATCCTGAATCTGAACTAATAGATGAATTAGTAGAGTATTTTATTAAGGAAAAAATTCCTTACAAAACACTGAGCGACGGAGATACAATAGTTATAAGATGATTCAAAAATAAAAATTCTATTTCTCCGCAAAAGATAAGTTCGCTTCTTTAAGAGCTTTTTCAAGTACAGGGATTGCACTTGGTCCTACACCGTGCAGCTTTAATAATTCTTTTTTAGAATACTTGGAAAGTTTTTTTAGTGTGATTATTTTCTCCGCTTCCATCGCCCGTCTTGCAGGAGCGCTTAACGAAGATAAAAATCCTTCCTTAGGCTTTTTTTCTTTTTCACATACAGGGCATACGGGGCAGTCACTGCTTTTATAATAACTGTGTCCGTTCTTACACGTTCTTTTATTTTTTATTTCATATTTCTCCATAGTGAAACTCTGTAATCTTTTATTTCAAGAGTAACAATTCCTGCTTTTACTGCCGGGTCGTTATTCCCGATTTCCTCAGCTTCTTCACGGGTATCAGTCTCCAGAATCCCTATTCCCATAGTTGTATCAACGCAGGGACCGACCATCAAAACTTTTCCTTCGTCAAATTTTTGTTTTAAATAAGCAAAGTGCTCTCCCATAAGTCTTCCTTCCTCTTCAGTGAAATTCCCTGTACTCCAGTCGTTGACGGGTCTTATTAAATATAAAAAATGAGGCATGATTTTTTATTATTTTTAAATTTACATTTTGAATATATATGCTTTATCGGTCGCAACAATTTTATTGTTATATCCGCCTGTAATTAAAACACTTCCGTTATTAAGCAAGGTTAAGCATGTGTAATAATTAACGTCATCAATTTCTCCTGCCGGAATAAATTTATTCGCCGCGGGATTAAAAATTTCCACAACTTTATTTCCGCCGCCTGCTAAAATATTTCCGTCAGCCAGCATAACAACTCCTTCCTGAAGTTTAAATCTTTCAGCATTCATTTCAATTAATTCTGTAAACTCACCTTTTTCAGCGTCATAAATTTCAGCGCTTCTGTATTTTCCATTCCAGTCATTTTTATCCGAGCCCCCTATGAGAATCACGTTTCCGTTCTGCATAAGTGATGCTCCGTGTTTGTAGCGGTTAGTTTTTAAATCACCTGTCAGCTCAAACTCCCCTGTTGCAGAATTATAAATTTCTGCTTTATTCAATACTCCGTTTTCATTTCTCCCGCCTGCAATCAGTACATTTCCGTTTTTAAGAAGCGTAGCAGTAAAAGCCATTCTGCCGTAATTCAGTTTTCCTGTTTTAGTAAGTGAGTTAGTTTTATAATCATACAGATATGCATTCATTGCATAATCACTCTCGCTATAGTTCCCCCCAACAATTAAAACTTTGCCGTCATTTAGTAAAACGGCATTATGAGCCTGCAGAGGTTTTTCTAATCTGGCTGCTAATCGGAATGTATTTGTTTCAGGATTAAAAATTTCAATAGCATCTGAACGTGCTCCTGTTTTCCATCCGGCGATAATTAATACTTCACCGCTCTCAAGTAGAGTTGCGGAGTGATTGCAATGCTTTTCAACAAGTCCGCTGATTTTATTAAACTGATTCGTTTCAGGATTATAAATTTCCGAGTTAGTAAGAGGCAGTTCATTTCCGCTTCCGTCTTCTACAATGCCTCCTGCAATTAAAACTCTGCCGTCTTTCATAAGTGTTGAAGTGTGCGCTGCGCGCTTTTGAATCATTGAAGAAATCTCAATAAGTTTTCCTTCGGAATTTTTTGTAGAAGATTTTTTAACAGTGCATCCGATAATTATCAGGAACAAAATAAGAAAGAGGGAGGGATAGAGCAGTCCGGATTTTCTCATATTTTAATATTAAACTAGAATTGCAAAATATTAGAGACAACTCTTTTAAATTCGGCAGCTTCCATTATGCTGTCGCAGCCGGCCTTGAAAACTTCCTCGCGGTTTATCTCTCCGCTATAGAAGCAGAGTATTTTTTTCTTTTTGGATAACTCATCGCTTCTCACATTTCTGATAAGCTCAAGCGGCTCTGTTTTTGTAAACTCCAGATCTAAAAAAATTGTATCTAAGTTCTGGTCCGTTGAATTTTTTTCGATAACAGCTAAGTTATCTGAGATTATTAACTCCACCTGCACGTTCAGCTTTGTAAGAGTGAGCGCAGATATTCTTACGTATTCGGATATCTCTTTGTTTTCCGTTACGAGTAAAATTTTTCTTGTCATATTCATAGCGTGAATTTACCTATATTTCAATCCGATAAAAATAAAAATATATTTCCCTATATGTAGGAATGGGGAGGAGTTTCTTGAATAAATAAAAAAGTATAGATATATTATTTAGCTTTGTGGAAAATGTGTAAAAATAAGCTTTCTTATTTTGCAGAAGAATCCGGTACATGTCGGATTTATTTCTTTTAAATGTCGGATTTTTAAAAAGCGAAGTATTGTAAAAACAATACTGAATTTTCAAAAACCCGTCAAAAACCCGTCAAGATTTGAAAATAAAAATGAAATGTTACTTTAATGCTACTATTCAAACGGAAATTAATGAATTGAAAAACCTATCAAATAATACTAACTTGAAATCACTAAAAAATTGCATTAAAAGTTCGAAAAAATATCTTCATTTCAAAATAATATGCCTAAATTAACAATTGATAATCAGGAAATAGAGTTTAAACCGGGACAGACTATTATAGAGGCTGCGCGTCAGGCTGCGATTGATATTCCGCATTTTTGCTGGCATCCTGCGCTTTCAGTTTCAGGTAACTGCCGTATATGTTTAGTAGAAGTTGAAAAAATGCCGAAGCTTGTAATCGCATGCTCTACTCCTGCCGCTGATGGAATGGTCGTTCATACAAAATCAGAAAAAACTATTCACGGACAAAATGCCGTGATGGAATTTCTATTGATAAACCATCCGCTCGATTGTCCGATTTGTGATGAAGCAGGCGAATGTAAGCTGCAGGATTACGCTTATAAATATTCCGTAGGTACATCACGTTACGATGAAGAAAAAAATCATAAAGAAAAAAGAGTTTCGCTCGGACCGAATGTAATGTTCGATGCAGAGAGATGTATATCCTGCTCGCGCTGCATAAGATACTGCGATGAGATTGTAAAAAATCCTCAGCTTACCTTTGTTCAAAGAGGCGAGCATGTAACGATTGAAACATTCCCCGGAAAAGAACTTGATAATCCATATTCAATGAATGTGATTGAAATCTGCCCTGTAGGAGCGTTGACATCAAAAGATTTCAGATTCAGAGCAAGGGTATGGGATATGTCATTCACTGATACAGTTTGCCCCGGATGCGCAAGAGGATGTAATACAAGAATGGGTGTAAGAAATAATGAGGTGCTTAGAATAGAGCCGCGTGAAAATATCGGAGTGAATGATTACTGGCTTTGCGATTACGGAAGGCTTGAGACAATAAAAAATATCAACAATAAAGATTTAAGAGTAAACTCACCAAAGCTAAGAACAGATTCAGCCAATGAACTTCTTGATGTTGACTGGGATGAAGCAGTTTCACATTCTTTATCTGAATTGAAAAAATACAGTAACTCTGAAATACTGTTCCTTGCATCGCCGTACTCTACACTTGAAGATAACTATGCATTAAAGAAATTTGCTAAGGAAGTATTCGATTCGGAAAATATATTTTACATTCCGAACATCAATGAAAACTTCGGTGATGATATGCTGAAGAAGTCTGATATGACTCCGAACTCAAACGGATTGAAACTGCTGGGAATAAAACCAATCACAGGTGATATCTCATCTGCTAAAGCTGTTGTTGTAATGAATGATGACTTATCAAGATTACCCGGAGCTTCAAACATTGAGACTATAATTGAACTTGCATCATACAAATCAGAATCATCGAATACAAAGGTTGTAATGCCTGTATCCACTTATGCAGAGATAAACGGAACGTTTGTTAACTTCCAGAACAGAGTGCAAAGAATAAGACCTGCAGTTGCTTCGCTTGAAAAAGAAAGACTGCCCGGTGAATTCTCTATGTCACGTCTTGATAAATTCGGCGCGCATAATGACAGATGGACTCACGGCGCAAGATTTAATTCCCGCCCGGCATGGAAAGTAATTAAGCAGATTGCTAAAGCTTTCGGCAGTGACTTTGCTTTTGAAAATTCAGAAGAAGTGTTCATGGAGCTTGCAAATACAATCGAAGGTATGAACGGATATGATTATGATTCAGTGGGAAATGAAGGAGTAGTTGTCGGTTCAACTCCGTTAGTGACTGCATAAATTACAGAGTAAAAATTTATTATAATAGATGTAAAAAGAAAAGGCGGGTGATTAACCCGCCTTCTTTTATTTTCTATTGGAAAGAATTGTCTGAAGTGTCCATTTAGCCCATCCGTGATGGGAAATTTCTTTATCATCCGGAAGATTGTTTACATCGAACCAGCTCAGCTCGTCCACATTCTCTCCGGCCTTAAAATTTGTATCATTACCAATGTAGACATAATGAAAAATCACATGCCAGCTTTTATCCATGCCTGTGAATGATTCTATATGGTCTATCTTAACGGACTCAGTTTCAATTCCCAATTGTTCTTTTAAAATTCGTATAGCTGCATCATCGGGGTGCTCTCCGTTGTTTATTAAATCGTCAGGAATAAACCAGCCTTGCTGTCCGTTATAGTTATCGGAGTTTTTATATGTAACAAGGACTGTTTTATCGTTTGCTATAATCGTTACATCAGCAACGAGTTTTATTTTTTGCTCCATGCAGATATTTTATAATGCTGTATCATCCACTTCATCAAGATATGCAATGATTGGCTTTATAGCCTTCTTCACTGTATCTTTTTTGAATGGAGAATCAAGATTTGCGTATTTTAATAGATCTAAAAACGACTGGCTGCCGCCCGCTTTGCAAAGCTTTATATAATCTTTTAATGCTGCCGTGTTTTCTTTCTTAGATGATGCATTAACTTTTTTCCAGAACTGAAATGCACATACCTGAGCTAAACCGTAATCTATATAATAAAAAGGTTTCTCGTAAATGTGTCTTTGCTGCTGCCAGTATCTTCCCTCTTCAAGAAATGTATTATCACCGTAATCCCGGCTTGGCAAGTATTTGCGTTCAATCTCTCTCCACTTTGCATTTCGCTCTGCCGGAGTAACATTCACATTTTCATAAACCCAGTGCTGGAACTCATCAACTGAAACACAGTAAGGCAAAAATTCCAGTGCTCTTACTAAGTGAAAATATTTGAACTTTGCTGTATCTTCTTTGAAGAATAAATCCATCCAGTCCCATGTGATAAATTCCATACTCATGGAGTGAATTTCGCATGCTTCTAAGGTAGGGTGCAGGTATTCGGAAATTTCAAAATCTTTACTTTCATAAGCCTGGAAAGCATGGCCTGCTTCATGGGTAAGAACTCTAATATCGTCTTCTGTGCCGTTGAAATTTGAAAAGATAAATGGACTGGCGAATAATTTTAAGAATGTACAATAACCGCCGACAGCTTTACCTTTTTTGTTTTCCAGATCCATCAGTTCGCTTGCATACATATGCTGAAAAAATTCTCCCGTTTCAGGTGAAAGCTCTTCGTACATTTTTAATGTGTTATCCAGAGTCTCTTGCAAATTCCCTTTCGGTATCGCATTGCCCGTTGGGAAATGAATACTTTCATCATAATAATATAGCTTATCTAAGCCTAATCTCTTTTTTTGTTTCTCTCTCAATTTCTGAGCGACTGGTACAAGCGTTTCCAGAATTTGTTTTCTATATAAAGCTACATCATCAGCATTGTAATCCGTTCTTTTAAGATTGGTATATGCAAGCTCAATAAAATTTTTATATCCTAGTTTTTTTGCCATAGTATCGCGGCTTTTTACTAAGTCATCATAAATTCTGTCAAATTGTTCTGCATGTTCTTTGAAAAATCCCCATTTTGCCTCCGAGGCTTTTTTGCGCACTTCTCTATCAGTAGAAGTGGTATATGGTCCGAAACCGGAAAGATTAAGTTCTTTACCGTCGAACATAATTTTAGCAGATGCCATCAGCTGCCGGTACTCAGTTGAAAGCTCGTTAGTTTTTAACATATCACTTTCAATTTCCGGAGTAAAAGTTTTTACTGCAAATTCGGCTAGATTAAATAAATGCTTGCCAATTTTTTCTTCGAGTTTTTTTCGGAATTTGGATTTTACAAGCAGCTTATAATATCTGGTGTCATAATCTTTGATGAGGGGAGAAACTGAATCAAAGTACTTTTTCTCGGCAAGATAAAATTCATCCGTAGTATTAATTGTGTATCTGATATTGGCAAGTCTTCCCATAGTGTCGAATTCATCTCGCAAAATATTTATCTCGTTAAGAGCTTCAACCTGAGCTTCAATGTTCATTGCATTTTCAAGCTTAATCAACTGATTGTCGAAGTGTTCTTTGTACTTATCTATGTCCGGTCTTTGGTAAGTGTAATCTTTAAATTTCATAGCAGTGTTTTATTAGAATAGATTCGTTTAATTAATAATGATTAGATTAATTTAATAGCGCATGGTTTAATTCTTCCGTGCCCTTTACAACAAAAATACCGTCTTTGATAATATAATCTCTTGTGCCGTCTTTTTTAACTGAAGCAATATATTCAATACTCTCATATGGAAGAGTCATATCAGTATGCACATTTGTATATGCATTCATTATATCTTCTTTCCTTAAAATAGATTTTTCATTATCCTTTGCAATCATCTCTTTATGGTCAATCACATTGTAAATCTTATGATCTTCCTGCCACATAAAGCATGTATCACCAATGGCGAAATGCGGTCCCATCTTTTCAATAATCAGAATCGGTAAAATGTTCAGAATATCGTATTTTTTTGCAAGCTTGTATGCAACGGTATTAGTGCCTATTGCAAACTCTCCGATAGGAAGGGTTTTGTGTGGGAATAATAAATTTTCTTCAACAAACTTTTTATTCTCTTCTTCGTTATCAAAGTTTGTGCAGCTGTATTCTTCTACAAATCCGTCTTTGAATTTTAATCTTAAGTTTTCAAATTTTAAGCTTCTTAAAAATATCTCTTCAAAATGAAGCAGACCGTTTGTACCGGTAAGCTTGGGTGAAGTAAAAACTTCTCCAACCGGTATATTTTTATCTGCGCCTATATTTAAAAAATTTGTCTCCTTCTCAGGATTTTTTAATTCATGCATATTTACACGAATAAAAGTCTCATTATTATCTTTTCCTTTTACTTCAACATATTGTGCAGTGTCTAAAACATCTATAATGTTTTTCTGTATTTTTTCCTGATGGTCTGTATCCATCATATTTATCTCTGCAATGCCGTCAAATATTTCTTCAAACTTATCCCCTATTTCAGGTGAGGGAAGAGAAACAGCTGTAAAGCTTGTTTCATTTGAATGAATAAATTTATCCATACTTGAACGGAAATTGGTTACAAATTTTCGGTACAATTTTGTCTTCTCTGAATCTAATTTAATTGTAGACAGTTTGTTAACCGGGGAAAATGGTTTTTCACCGAATCTGTCAAACATAATAACTCCCGAGTAATCTGTAAGCTTATCCTGTATTGAACTTAATGCGCCTTCGTATGCTTTGTTAGTGTTAACGATATAATCTTCACTTAAATAAAGAGCTATATCAAATCTGTGGTCGTAACGATATTGTTTGTTTGCAGAGGTTGTTTGAATACTCGAAAGAAGTGCTGTTAAATTATTTTTCTTCAGCTCATTTATTATCTCAACGGAAAGTCTTTCCATTCCTATGTTAGCAATGTAGTTAACCGTTTTTTTATTAGATAAATCTTTTTCTTCCAGCTCGAATCCTCTTATGTATGCTTTTACAATAGATTTTGCCTGAGCTTTAATTTTCTCTTCAGGATATTCGGCTAAGTGCTTTGCCGTCTTGATTTCATTTTCAGTAATATGCTTGCCGTATCTGAATAAATACCTTAAATCATTGAAGTCGCTTTTAGTATAAACATCTCTTAAAGGATTCATCTCAGGATCATAATCCTGGTTAAGGTTGAATAAATAGTTATCGCTTTTATATTCAGTCTCCGGTGAAGTCATTACGGCATAAAGCTCATCATAGGTGAATTTATCTTTTAATAAAATTTCAGCGGCTTTGATAAATACTGAATTGTATTTATGAAGCTGAATTAACCTGTGCTCAAATGCATACTCAATATAAAGCTTGTAGTACGTTGAAAAAAAAGTAATAAGCTTACCGGTTTTTTCCCCGAATGTATTTACTGCAAATTCCGGATTCACATAGCTTCTAACATAATTATCGGGATGTAAATCTGAATACAAATCTTTATTTATTTCGTAAAGCTCTTCAAAACTTTTTCCGGTAAAATATTTATCATCTTTTATATCTTCTTCAAGCTTTGCAATTTTTATTATCCAATTACTTAATGTGTTCACATATGCTTCGTATTCGTTTTTTCGTTCTGATGTTTTAGAACTCAATTCCGAAATCTTCTTCACAGTATCAAGGTAGCTGCCCCTTATCTCTTCTGTTTTTTTTATATATTCTTGTTTGTAATTGGACATATTTATTCTCTTTTATTTACCGTATTTGATTGATTTTTGTTTCAGTTTATTCAATAGGATTTGCAAAAGCTTTTCCTCTCATAGTATGTCTCTTTTGAGAAGATAAAACAAGTTTTCTTAATCTGATGTTTTCCGGCGTAACTTCGATTATCTCATCGTCTTTAATGAATTCAATTGCTTTTTCAAGTGACATAGGAATAACCGGAGTAAGAATCATACTTTCATCTTTACCGGATGCTCTCATATTTGAAAGCTTCTTTCCTTTTGTTGCATTCACATCTAAGTCGTTATCTCTGTTATGCTCACCGACAATCATGCCTTCGTACACCTGGGCATTCGGAATTACGAATAGCGTTCCACGCGGTTCAAGATTGTAAAGTGAGTAAGAAAGCGCTACTCCGTCTCTATCTGAAACAAGCGAGCCTGTTAATCTTGTCTGGAAATCTCCTCTGTATTCTTCGTACCCTTGCAGATATGAATTCATTAATCCAGTTCCTTTTGTATCGGTAAGGAATTCATTTCTGTATCCAATAAGTGAACGTGAAGGAATTGAGAATTCTATTCTCACTCTGCCGGTTCCGTGATTAACTAAGTTAATCATTCTTCCTTTTTTACGTGAAAGTTTCTCGGAAACTATTCCGATAAATTCTTCATCACAATCTATGAATAAATGTTCGATAGGCTCAAGAGTTTTGCCTTCTTGTTTTCTGAAAATAACTTGTGGTCTTCCGACGCTAAGCTCGTATCCTTCTCTTCTCATAGTTTCGATTAAGATAACCATCTGAAACTCGCCTCTTCCTTTAACGATAAAACTTTCGCCGTCTTCAGAATCTTCAACTTTTAATGCAACGTTTCTTAGTGTCTCTTTATGAAGTCTTTCTTTAATTTTGTTCCCCTGAACAATTTTTCCTTCTCTTCCTGAAAGCGGTGAAGTATTCAATGAAAATTTCATCGAGATTGTAGGTTCATCGATTGCAATTCTTTTCAATGCCTTCGGACTTTCCTTTGTACAAATCGTATCACCGATATGAACGTCTTCAATACCTGCTATGATAATTATATCACCCGGATCAGCCTGAGTTATATCGCCGTACTTCACGCCTTCATAAGCCTGTATCTTTGTGACTCTTAAGTTTTTTGCTTCGCCTGCTTCGTTAAGGCAAACCATTTCCTGATTTCCCTTTACTGTTCCGTTAACAACTTTACCTATAGCAAGTCTGCCAAGGAATTCTGAGTAACTTAAGTCAGCAACTAAAAGCTGGAACGGTTCAGTCTCATCATACATCGGTCCCGGAATTTGTTCAATAATGGTTTCAAACAATACGGAAAGGTCTTTACCCGGCTCTTCCAATGTTTTTTGAGCTATACCTTCTCTGCCGATTGCATATAAAACAGGGAACTCAATCTGCTCTTCAGTTGCATCAAGGTCAATAAATAAGTCATAAACTTCGTTTAACACTTCCTGCGGGCGCGCATCTTTTCTATCAATTTTATTTACGACAACGATAATTTTTAATCCGCCTTCAAGAGCTTTTTTCAATACAAATCTTGTCTGCGGCAACGGTCCTTCAGATGAATCCACAAGAAGTACAACGCCATCTACCATCATTAAAGCTCTTTCAACTTCGCCGCCGAAATCTGCGTGGCCCGGAGTATCAAGAATATTAATTTTAGTATCTCCCCATTTTACTGAGCAGTTTTTTGCAGCGATGGTAATACCTCTTTCTCTTTCGAGGTCCATATTATCCATAAGTCTGTCTTCAACTTCCTGATTTTCTCTGAACATACCGCTTTGTCTGAACATATGGTCAACAAGCGTGGTCTTTCCGTGATCAACGTGAGCTATAATAGCTATATTTCTAAGGTTTTTGTTTTGTGTTAAGTTTTTCATTAAATGAATTTATTTATATAAAAGTCTGATTGTTGTTCGCAAGATGCTCCCTGAATTTCCAACTTTACCAACGGGGGTTTAAAAGCGGTAATATTTGCAACGGGGAAAAAATGGATATTTAAGATACCAATTATAACGGAGAACATAAATGTAATTCCTTCCCCTTTTCAGTGCAAATTAACGGGGAAATTGAACGTATTTTGAACACAAAAGTTCATAATTTTGGAACACTGATAATTATGATTTTTATGATGACACAGATTTTTTGAGTTGTTTTGAGTAACCCCACCCTTTAGGGTGGGGACTAGTACAAAAGCAAATAGAACCCCCTCCTTAATAAGGAGGGGGAAGGGGGTGGTTAACAAAATCTTACAAACTTTAGAGTGTAACTGTAAATTTATTTTTATCTGTGTAATCATATTTATCATAGTCATCTGTGTTCTTGAAATCACAAAAAAACAATATCTTTTTGCAACTTTTACCTATGAAATCCGTTCATGAAAAATGAAAGTCTCGCACTAAAATATCCTGCTGTTTGACTTTACTGTAAAAAATTTATATTTTTGTAAACCATGAAAATCTAAATCACGGAGATATAACTTTTCAAAATATGACAAAAATTAATTTACATATTATCTCAGCATTTAAAGACGTCGCTCCACAAGCAGATGCCAGAATGCATAGTCCGTGGTTTAAGAGGAGGAATTTAGGAAACTAAATTCAGAACATACCCAAAAAGTTTAAACCGCGGCATTTGCAAAAAGTGACCGCGGTTTTTTTTTACCCTTCCGCGGCACAAACAGAAATAAATACGATTCTAACTATATTTTATAACAGTAGTTTAAATACATAAGTTTTATGGAAAACCTGAAAAGACTTTTCGGAATTCTTGGAAAATGGAAGGGATATTATATTATCTCAGGGGTGCTTCTTATCGTTTCAACACTTATAAGAATGCTCGAGCCTAAAGTTTTGCAGATAACAGTCGATAAGCTCGTCTTACTTTTGCAAGGCGCAAACGGAAATATTAAAGTATCCGGAGATTCAATTTCAAAATATTTATTTGATTTGCTTCCTCCGATGACTGGCAACAATGTTGTAAACGTTCTGATGACCATTGCCGGAATATTTTTGATTCTTTCTTTCTTCCGAGCAGGCTTCTGGTTTATCTCAAGCACTATAACAGCTTCATCAACAGAAAATGCTATTAAAGAATTAAAGGATAAATTATTCACTCACATTCAGTTTCTGCCAATGACTTATCATTCGCAGATATCTACAGGGCAGCTTATCCAGCGCTGTACAGGTGATGTGGAAACAATCAGAAAATTTGCATCGATGCAGGTTGTGGAAGCTTTAAGAATGGCAGTATTATTTATCGGGGCATTTGTAATGATGCTTTACATCAACGTTCCTTTTGCATTCATAACAATTGCGCTTTGTCCGCTGATAATTATCGGAGCAATTTTCTTCTTCAAAAAAGAAATGTTTATCTGGGATGAACATGAAAAAAGGCAGGATAAGCTTGCAGTAACAGTTCAGGAAAATTTATCAGGCATCAGAGTAGTAAAAGCTTTTGCTAAGGAGAAATTTGAAATTGATAAATTCACCGAACAGAACGAAGAAAAAAGACAGTGGGGCTTTAAGCTTCTTAAGCTTCACTCTTACTTCTGGCCTTACTCAGATATTGTAATGTACACACAGCTTGCAATATGTATTTTCATGGGAGGATATTATACTCTTAACGGAGTAATTTCAGTCGGTGAGCTTACAGCTTTCTACACTTATTCGATGTTTGTTATCTGGCCTTTAAGAAGACTCGGTCAGCTTGTAAGTGAAATGGGAATGACATCAGTAGCAATTGATAGAATTTATTCTATACTCGGAAGCATTCGTGAAGAAGATAATGGTGAAATAAAAGAGACTGAAAAATTAAAGGGTGAGATAGTTTTTGAGAACGTTACTTTTAATTATGAAAATCACGAAAAGAATGCTCTTGAAAATATTTCATTCACTGTGATGCCGGGAGAGAAGATTGCTCTTCTTGGTCCTACGGGAGCAGGTAAGTCAACGATAATCTCACTGCTTGTAAGATTCTTTGATATTCAGAAAGGAAAAATTCTTTTAGATGGCAAAGATATAAAAAGCTACACAAAAGAATTATTGAGAAAAAGAATCGGTGTAGTATTACAAAAGCCGTTCTTATTCTCAACTTCGATAAAAGAGAACATTGCTTACGGAAACAGAGATGCAGAGACAGAGGATATAATTGACTCTGCAAAAACTGCAAGCATTCACGGAATTATCAACGATATTTTTCCGGATGCTTACAAAACTGTCATAGGAGAAAAAGGGATTAACCTTTCCGGCGGACAGAAGCAACGGGTTACTATTGCAAGAACATTGCTTACAAATCCTGATATTCTTGTGCTTGACGATTCAACATCAGCAGTTGATACTGAAACTGAATATGAAATACGTCATGCGCTTGATAAGAAGATGAAGAACAAAACAACGTTTGTTATCACTCACAGGATTAATGCTGCAATGGACTGCGATAAGATAATCGTTCTGAACAAGGGGCATATTGTAGAGATGGGTAACCACGAAGAGCTTATAAAAAATAACGGCTTCTATAAAAAGATTCACGATATACAAATTACACTTGAAGAAGATATTACCGATGAAATAGAATCAATTAAGGAGAATAAAAGCGATGATAATGATTTGGATAATCCCGGTGGTAAACATGAAGTTCTGGAAAGTGAATTAGTTTAAAGTAAACCGATTGATTAATTTCTGATGCAATAGTTAGCATCTCATTTAAAATAAAATTTAAGTCTCACATAAAATAAAATGAGCAAACTAAAAGAAGTACGTTTTGAGAAAAAGGAATCTATTTTTCCTTTTTTATTCAGAATGTTAAAATACAGCATGCGCTACAGGAAGAATCTGTATTTATTTATTTTCTTCGTGATGTTAGTTGCGGGCATCGAGGCTCTTTTTCCTATAGTATGGATGAAATTCCTTGACCAGGTCATAGTGCCGGGAATTGAAAGTAAAAGCGGCGGTAACCCGTTCGATAATTCGGGACTGCTTAAATTTTTTGGGATATATATGCTTTTAGCATTATGCCTGGCTTCCTTTGTTCATTTATTTATAAAGAACTGCGGGAAGATACAGGAGAATGTTATGTTCGATATAAGACAGGATATATTCAAAAAATTTCAGGAGCTTTCATTTTCATACTATGATAAATCTGCCGTAGGTTGGCTGATGACGAGAATTACCTCCGATACAATAAAAGTAACGGAGTTAATCTCGTGGAACTTCATCGAAGTTGTATGGGGTACATTCATGATAATTTTCTGCCTAACTGCGATGTTTATTTATAACTGGCAGCTTGCAATGATAGTAGCAGTTACAATACCTATACTGGTGCTTGTCTCTACTAAAATCAGAGAA
The DNA here is from genome assembly GCA_041859205.1 of Ignavibacteria bacterium. Taxonomy (GTDB): domain Bacteria; phylum Bacteroidota; class Ignavibacteria; order Tepidaquicellales; family Tepidaquicellaceae; genus JAFDZO01. The sequence goes on from JBHEKU010000012.1 coordinate 14,676, forward strand.
TTGATTTTGAAGTATTCCAGAGAGTCGAGAATGTATAACTCGATTATCACGGCCGCTTACAACGAGCATATCAACGGAGTTGAAGTAAATAAATCGCTGGTACAGGAAGAAAGAGCAAGCAGGGAGTTTGAAAAAATTTCAGAACAAATGAAAGTTGCTTCATACAAATCTGCTTACTACAATGCAATGTTTCTGCCATTGGTAATATTTATCGGTTCGATAGCAGCTGCGCTGATAATTTACTATGGCGGCTTCATGGTGCTCACACCTGAGTCAGGCGTAACGGTTGGTATTCTTGCTGCATTCTTCGGATATGCAACGTTGATATATGAACCAATAACAGATTTGTCGCGCTTCTATTCTCAGGCGCAGGCATGTATGTCTGCAGGTGAAAGAATTTTTACACTGCTTGATACAAAGCCTGAGATTCTTGACAGAAAAGATTCCAAAGAATTTGATAGAATCAACGGCGAGATAGAATTTGAGAACGTAACTTTCTACTATGAAAAAGATAAGCCTGTACTTGAAGGCATTGATTTAAAAATTAAAGCCGGACAGTCAATTGCGTTAGTAGGAGAAACAGGCGGCGGGAAATCTACATTCATAAATCTGATTTGCAGATTCTACGAGCCTAAGGGCGGAGCAATAAAAATTGACGGAATTGATTATATGGATATGACCGTTGAAAGTCTCCGAAGCCAGCTTGGAGTTGTATTGCAGACTCCGCACTTATTCTCCGGAACAATCCGTGAGAATATTCAATACGGAAGAGAGCTTGCAAGCGAAGCTGAAATAATCGAAGCACTGCGTTTAGCAGGCGGAGAAGAATTTGCAGATAAGCTTGATGAAGATGTTGGTGAAGCAGGAGAGAATTTATCACTCGGTGAAAAGCAGTTGATATCTTTTTCAAGGGCAATTCTTGCCAATCCAAGAATATTTATTATGGATGAAGCAACGTCATCGGTTGATACTTTAACTGAAGCAAAAATTCAGAATGGTATTCACGGAATTATGGAGGGAAGAACTTCGCTTATCATTGCGCACAGGCTTTCGACTATTAAGAATTGTGATAGAATTCTTGTGGTGAAAAAAGGTAAGATAGTAGAAGACGGAACTCATCGCGAGCTTATGAAGAAGAAAGGTTATTACTATCAGCTTTATACGAAACAGTTGCGTGATGAAAAGGAAAAAGAATTCGAGATGCAGGAACAACAATAATTAATTCGCGCCCTTATTCTCCGTCCCAATTCGCCATGGCGAACTGTTTGGGACGGAAATATTGTGTGAAACTCTGTTTCACATTCAGAAGCGAAACGGAGTTTCGCACACTATTAAATTCCCAAACAGAGTTTGGGAATTAGAACAAGATCTTTTTATAAACTTAAACAAAAAGCTTATGCTGGAAAACTACAAAGAAAGAAATTACAACGAGTATCCTGAGACGGTGGCTAAGTTCTATGATATTGTTTATGAAAAAGTCCGTGATGCTATTGATAAAAAATTCTATATGGATAGAATTCTATCCGCTGATGGTCCTGTGCTTGAAGTCGGTGTAGGAACGGGAAGATTATTTCTTGAATCACTCAATAAAGGCGCGGATATTTATGGAATAGATATCAGCGATAATATGTTGAATGTATTAAAGGCAAAACTTGAAGAGCATGAACAATACAGAGTATCACGGGCAGATATGAGAGATTTTGATCTGGATAAAAAATTCAAATTAATTATATCTCCCTTCAGAGTGTTCTCACATATGTACACTATTGAAGACCAGCTTGCTGCTTTGAAGTGTATAAAGAACCATTTAGATGATGACGGTATTTTTATTTTTGATTTGTTCGTTCCGAATCCTATGATGATTTCAAAAGATATGGATAATATGTTAGACTTTGACGG
>JBHEKU010000334.1:0-5029 GCA_041859205.1 Ignavibacteria bacterium
CGCCGAAAGAAAATCCGGTACAGACTCCCAAAGAAGAATTAAAAAATGAAACCAAGCCTGAAATTAAAACTGAAGAGCAGATTCAGCAGGATAAACAAGCACCTCAGCAGACGCAAAAACCTGAAGCCGTATCATTAAAAGCTAAACAGACTGCAAAGTATATCGGTAAGAATGCAGTTGTCACAGGATATATTGCAGATGTATATAAAAACGAAAAAGTTGCTTATCTTAACTTCGACGGCAAGTTTCCGAAGAACTCATGCGCAGCAGTTATTTTCAAAGATGACTTTGGAAAGTTCGGCGATTTAAATCGTTTCAAAAATAAAAATGTTGAAGTAAGCGGTATAATTTCTGAATACAACGGCAAGCCGCAGATAATATTAAAGAGCACTTCTCAATTAAAGGTTACAGATTAAAGATTACAGATTAAAGATTTGTTCAAATCAAAATTTATAGATCTTCTCGCAACTTTCACTCATGATGAAATAAAGGAGTTTGAAAGATTTATCGACTCTCCTTTTTTCAATAGGGATAAAACTATATCCCACAGTTATAAATTTTTCAAAAAATTCTATCCCGAGTTCAACAATCCGAAATTCACAAAAGAAAATTTTTTCAAATCCCTTTATCCCGGCAAGCCGTACAATGATTCACGTGTAAGAAATATACTTTCCGATCTTTTAAAGCACGGGCAGGATTATATTACAATAAAATTTACACGAGGAAATCCTTTCGTAGAAAATGCATCTACGCTTGAGGCGCTCAGTATGCGTATGCTCGATACTTTGTTTACAAAAAAAATAAACGAAGCATATGAATCGATAGATATAAAGAAGCATGACCCGGACGAAGTTTACCTGTTCAGAAAAAAGCTGGAAGATTTAAAGTACGATTTTTATTTCCGCAGGAGCAAAGAAGATAAAGGAGTTGAAACAACAACTAAGCGCGGAGAGAACCTTGTATTTTTCTTTCTGCTGAAAATGCTGAAGCTGAAAATTCTTCTCTATACCAATGAACATAATTTTAACATAAAACCCGATGCAGGTTTGCTGAATGCTGCATTTGAAAACATTAATCTTGAAGCTCTTTTAGATTACGTTAAAAAAAATCACACCGACGAGTATCCTGTTTTAGCCGTGCATTATTATTTTTATGTTGCGCAGACTGATTTTTCAAAGACCGATTATTATTTTTCAGCAGAGAAAATATTTTTAAATAATATTGATAAGTTCAGCCTGCGCGAGCAGTCAGAAATGCTGCATGCATTTGCATCTCTCTGCATAGATTATATTCATCTGGGAAAATTTGAGTTCAATAAATATCTTTTAGATGTTTATAAAACTATGGACCGGTATCAGTTATTTTCAGAGCCTGATAAGCCGCAGGTGATTACTCTGTTGGGATTCAGAAATATAATTCTCATTGCTAAAGAAGAAAAAGATTATGAATGGCTGATTTCATTTCTGGAAAGAAATCTTGATAAAATACCTAAGGACTCCCGTGACAACATGAGGGATTTCAGCTACGCCTTGCTTGAATATGATAAGCAGAACTACCCACGGGCATTGGAATTTATCAGTAAGGTGAAATATGAATTTTTCTATTTCAGATACGATGTAAAAAATCTTTTGCTTAAATGTTTTTATGAGCTGGATATGTTCGAGCAGGCATTGTATCTAATTACCAATTATAAATTATTCTTAAAGCAGAATAAAAATATTTCGAAAGATGCGAAAAGAATTTACTCGCAGCATATTAAATCAATAGAGAAAGTTACTAAGCTTAAAATGAAATTTGATGAGTATGAAGCAGTAAAATTTAAAGAGGAAATGAAAACTATGGTGCCGCAGTCAGTTAAATGGGCGCAGGAAAAGCTGGATGATTTGATAAAAAAAAATAAAAAGAACAGACGGTAATTATCTTCGGATGGGTTTATCATTTCTGGGAGTAAATCCCGGGAGAGCCAAAGCTACCTTGCCAATTTCTGCTTCAGGAGAGTAAACACCTTTAACGCTTTTTTCAATTCTAATTTTCGAAACAGAATTTTCCGCTCGGTCAAAATAAATATAAATATTATCTCCCTCTGAATTATTCACACCATTCGCTTTTTTATCCTCATAGATAAAATATATGCTTGATGCATTGCTTGTTGCAACTACTGAATCAACTTTATCATCCTGAATGTAAACAGAAATATCTCTCGAGCGGATCTGGTCGTATCTGTCGGCAAATAAAGAATCTCCCTGCGAAATCATAAACGATGGCTTTGTATTCGGAATATTTATTTTTCTTACAAAGATGCTCTGCAACTTATTTCCGGGAAGCTCGGCGTAGATAGAATCACCTGTAATCTGCATATTATCCTGCCACACAATCGGTTCTTTTTCCATAGCGAGCTTGGAAGAATCCTTAAAATAAATCCCCCGTCCGCACTTCGAATAAAAATTTGTACGTATTATCTCGACACTATCCGTTGCAATATAATACTCGGGCTTCGTTCTGAAAGCCTCCATGAATGAACTGTATATGAAAAGTGTATCGGGATTTGTTTTATCTATCTGAACTAATTTCGATCTGCCCGCAAGCTTCGTATAATTTTTTAATTCGTAATTCTCTAAAATATTACCGTAGAGAACTGTATTATTATTCAGGCTTTCAACGCGCACATTACCGGAAGCATAAGATTCTTTTTTATCTGAATAATTCGTAAGCGTATCGGAATATATCAATGTAGAGTCGCTGTCTATCACAACTTTTTCATAGGCAAATGTTTTAAACTGCCTCTTATAAAAATCAATATTCTCTGCTTTTATAATGGCAGAGTCAGTTGTAACAATCACATTTCCTTTCGCAAAAGAATCTTCTGTGTTTCTTAGATAGGTTAAGTGTGTTGAGGTAATCCTGTACTGCGGATTTATAATTATCACGTCTCCGTGAAAATCGGCCTTTGCCTGTTCAAAAAAATACACACCGCTGTTTGCGCGCAAGGTTGCATTAGGGTCTTTCAGTGTTACGCCGCCTTCGCCCGTAGCGCGTTTTTCATTGCCGTAGTAAACTCCTTTTGATGTAAAGAGCGACATCGTATCCTGATATATTTTCACATTGCCGCGCAGCTCAACTTTATTCTGGTCAGGGAACTGAGTAGCGGAATTACAAAACACGGTTATATTTCCCTGCTTGAACTGCACATTGCCCTGTGCCTCGCGTATAAGCTGACCGTTTTCACTTCGGCCGGTTAGCGAATCTGCATGTATCAGTTCAACTTTTTCCTGCGCAAAAACATTTGCAAAAGAAAAAATGAAAAGAAAAGCTAAACAATATTTTAATTTCTTATCTATCAAATTCTATTTGTCTTCTATTTATCGAAGACACCGCTTACCTGGTAAATTTTATAGTTTGTTAAATTCTGGTCTGACTCAAATCCTATTCCCTCAATTATTTCCTTAGGAGTAGTTATCCTTACAAATACATCTGAATAAACTTTTTGCGTTTTGTTTTTCCAAAGGAGCTTTGATGTTCGCAGCTCACTGCCCGCTTTATTTACAACGCGTACGCTGTCAAATATTTCTATATCCTTTGTATTATCTTCTACTTTTCCTCTGTTGCCTGTGAGAGTTGAAACAATCTCTCCGTTCTTATAAAAATCCACAACTGCACCGCTGTCAATCACTGTATAACCTTTATCACTGAAAGCCGAAATATGCCCTGCTTTCAAAATTGCTTTTACAAATCCTGAATCGGAGAAAGTTACATCGGAGTTCCAGCTTTCCTGAATGGGAATATTTTCCGGAGATAGGTCTGATTTCGGCGGTTCAAATTTTTCATCGCACGAAAAAAACGCAAGCGATACAAACAAAACTGCTATGTAAAAAAGTTTATACAAACTATAAACCCTCTTCTATCAGTCTGTGCATGTGAAGTACTCCCAGTACTTTTCTTTTTTTATCTGCAACGATAAGCTGCGTAATTTTATTCTCTTCCATTATTTCCAGCGCAGTTCTTGCAAGAGTATTCGGCGGGATTAACTTAGGCACAGAGTTCATAATATCTTTTGCCTTAGTCGTATTTATATGCTCGATATTTTTTTCAAGAAATCTTCTTATATCGCCGTCTGTTATAATACCCACAACTTTATTTTTTTTGACTACACATGTACAGCCGAGTCTTTTTGAGGAAATCATGTAAATTATATCTTTCAGATTTGCATCGAAGTTTACTATGGGAATTTTATTTTCTTCCTGCAGCAAATCACTAACTTTCAGTAATAATTTTTTGCCTAAAATTCCACCCGGATGAAATCTTGCAAAATCTTCCCGCGAAAAATCTCTCTTCTGCAGAAGCGCAATTGCAAGTGCATCGCCTAATACAAGCGCAGTAGTTGATGAAGAAGTCGGCGCTAAGTTATGCGGACATGCCTCTTCTTTTACAGAGGCATCTAAAACAATATCGGACAGCTTTGCAATTTCAGAGGAAGTGTTTCCTATGATTGCAATTATTTTTACTTTTAAAGTTTTAAGAAGCGGAATTATCTGCGTTACATCGGATGAATCGCCGCTTTTGGAAATTACAATCACTATATCTTCGTCGCGCAAAATTCCAAGGTCACCATGCACGCTATCTGCTGAGTGTAAAAAAATGGAATACGTCCCTGTTGAGTTAAACGTTGCTACAATTTTCTGCGCAATGATGCCTGACTTCCCCACACCGGTAATTACAACTTTGCCTTTGCATTTATAAATAGATTCAACTGCCGAGACAAAATTATCTGCAAATTTTTTATCGTTAAATCTTCTTTCTAATGAAGCGATTTCTTTCTTCTCTATACAAACAACTTTCTTTGCGTTTTTTATAATATCTTTCTGTGTGTCCTGTTTAGCCAATGTGTTCTAAAGTTATTTCTGTTTAATAATAATTATGACTTAAAAATCCGGATTAATTTTAAGAAATTAGCTATAATACAGGTTTAAAAAAATATCATTAATTTTAATCCAAATCTAACTCCAAATTTAACTTAATAACAGATGAAAAA
>JBHEKU010000147.1:0-3086 GCA_041859205.1 Ignavibacteria bacterium
TGCAAATATAGCAATGCGTTCTGTTATACCCGCAATAAAATCAATTCAAGATTTTAATTTAATTGCAGTTGCTAGCAGAACTATCGAAAAAGCAAATGAGTATGCTGAAAAATTTCAGTGCGAAGCTATGGAAGGCTATGATAATTTAATTTTAAGAAAGGATATTGAAGCGTTGTATATACCGTTACCTACGGGGATGCATTTAGAATATGTTGTAAAGGCACTTGAAAACGGTAAGCATATTATAGCTGAAAAATCTCTTGGGATGAACTATACTGAAGTTGAAGCGATGGTGAACTTAGCTAAAGAAAAAAATCTTTTGCTGATGGAAAATTATATGTTCGAATATCACTCCCAGCATAAGTTTGTTTTGGATTTAATAAATAATAATGAAATAGGTGAGCTAAGATTATTCAGAAGTTCATTCGGATTCCCTCCGCTTCCCAAGGATAATTTTCGTTATAATAAATCATTAGGCGGCGGTTCCTTACTTGATGCAGCAGGTTATCCTATAAAAGCTGCTCAGATGTTTTTAGGATATGATATTATGGTTAAAGCTTCAAATTTATTTATAGATAAATCTCTTGATGTAGATATATTTGGCTCGGCATATTTATCAGGTAACACTTCTATTGCTGCTGAAATCGGTTTTGGATTTGATAATTTTTACCAATGTAATTATGAGATTTGGGGCTCAAAAGGAAAGATAACAGCCTTAAGAGCTTTTACGCCGCAGCCGGATTATTCGCCGAGGATTGTCCTTGAAAAGGATAACCACAGGCAGGAGTTTCCCGTACCGGTTGATAATCATTTTGTAAATATACTGAAAGAATTTATCAGGGCTATAAAAGAAAAAGATTTTGAATTACACTACAATAAATTATTAAATCAGGCGAAGCTGCAGGAAGAAATAAGATTGCTTAGCACAAAAAATTTTATAAACTAAATTGAACTATGTCTTACCCTTGTCCTATTTGTTACAATAAAAATACGTATCTGAAAAATGCGAGAATGAGCTTATATAAGTGCGATGCATGTGACCATACATTTACTATCATTCCAAAAGATGAAGAAGAACCATATAATGAAAACTATTTCATAGAAACTCATAAGAACTGGTTTGCAAATCCTGATACTCCGCTATTTGAATATTGTCTGAATGTTATAAAAGAATTTCTGAAGGGCAAAAAAATTAAGATGCTTGATGTGGGCTGCGGTACAGGCAGCTACCTGAAACACATCCATAAAATTGACCCTTCCATGGATTTAACCGGAATGGATTTTGTTACAAATGAATCGCCCGGAATAAAATTTATAGCAGCAGATTTTCTTACCTGGGATGTACCTGAAAAATATAATGCAATAACAAATTTTATGGTGATTGAACACGTGCCGGATCCGCATTTATTTGTAAAAAAAATGCACGATGCTTTGACTGATGACGGAATTCTTATAGTTAACACAATTCATAACAACAGTATAATTTATAAACTGGCAAGAGCTTTGAATGGTGTAGGATTTTCAGTTGCTCATGATAGATTATATGATCATCATCATCTGCAGCATTATTCAAATCAATCTTTGAAAAAAGTTATTGAGATGGAGGGCATGGAAGTATTTAAAATAAGAAATCATAATTATAAACTGAAAGCAGTTGACGTTCCTTCAAATAATCCCGTTGTTGCAGGAATTTATAAATTTGCAACACTTTTATTATTCGGGCTTTCAAAACCGTTCAATGCCGGTCATCATCAAACTTTATTCTGCCGTAAGAAAAAATAGTATTGAACAATAAAATTCAAATATCAGTTGTAAGTCCGGTATATAATGCGGAAAAATTGGTGGATTCACTTGTTGAAAGAATAATTGCATCAGTATCAAAAATAACATCTGATTTTGAAATTATACTTGTTGATGATTTCAGCCCTGATAGTTCCTGGGAAAAAATAAAAGAAAATTGTTCTAAGTATTCACTCGTTAAAGGAATTAAGTTGAGTAAAAATTTTGGACAGCAGCATGCGCTTGCTGCAGGTATGGAAAATGCAAGTGGTGAGTGGATTGTAATAATGGATTGTGACTTGCAGGATAGACCGGAAGAAATTCCAAGTTTATATAATAAAGCTTTAGAAGGATACGATATTGTTCTTGCCAGCCGGGTACAGCGCAGAGATGATATAATTAAAAAATTGTTATCAAAGTATTTTTATGCAGTTCTTGGTTATCTTACCGGAACTAAGCAAGATGATACTGTTGCTAACTTTGCAGTGCTTAGCAGAAAAGTTGTAGATGCAATTAAATCGATGGGAGACTATCACAGATATTTCCCTACAATGGTTAAATGGGTCGGCTTTAAACTTACAACTTTGAAAATTGAACACGCCGATAGAGAAGACGGGAAAAAATCTTCTTACTCATATAAAAAACGCCTTGACCTGGCCGTAAACACAATTTTATCATTTTCAGATAAACCTCTTCGTCTTGCTGTTAAACTTGGATTGATAATTTCTTTTATATCGGCTTTGTACTCAATTTATGCTGTCATATTATTCTTCGAAGGGAAAGTAAATGTGACGGGGTGGACAAGTTTATTTATTTCAATTTGGTTTTTTTCGGGTTTAATAATTTCTGTACTTGGTATGGTAGGCTTGTATCTCGGGAAAACATTTGAGACCGTGAAGCATCGCCCTATATATATCATCGAAGAAAAATTAAACGATTGATACTTATTTATGAAAGTTCAAATCCTCGGTTCGAACGGTTATATCGGTAAGAATTTCACTCATTATTTACGCTCCCTGAAAAATTTAAATTTACAACTCTTCGATATTCATTCGGATTCCATACATTCCGACTTACAATACTCCCAATTAGATATTTCAGATAATTCAGAAGTTTCAAAGATTAAATTTGATTCCGATTTTATATTTATTTTTTCAGGATTAACAGGCACCGGTGCAGGGTTTACAAAATATGAAGATTATGTAAAAATAAATGAGATTGGTTTATTAAATATTTTAAACTCTCTTAAAGAACAAAATTACAAAGGACGAATTATTTTTCCTTCCACACGTTTAGTTTATAAAGGA
>JBHEKU010000025.1:0-10656 GCA_041859205.1 Ignavibacteria bacterium
TCTATGGAGCGATGTTGCAACATGGGTTGGCGGCGTAGTGCCTTCATCAGATAACAACGTAGTAATTTCTGCAGGCGCAACAGTTAACCTTAACGTAAATATTGCCAGAGTACAAAATTTACAGGTTGACGGTATTTTACAATACAACTCAACTACAACAACAATTTTATTACAGACTTTCGGTAGCTTTACAGTTACTGCAACCGGTACATATAACTCATTCAGTGGTACAACAGGAAAACGAACATATATTGGCGGTAATATTAATAATGCCGGTACTATAAATTTTGGTATCAGCGCAACTTCTACTTCTGAAGCAGCATTGATATGGCTTGGTTACGGACCATATACTTTTACAAATTCAGGAACAATCAGTTTCAGTAAAATAAATACTATCTGGTGCGCAGTTACGCAGGGTGTTACATTTAACTCCCCTGTTGTAAACACATTCAGATTTGTATTGGCATTAGGCACAGTTAATCCTAACGGAAATCTTACACTCGGAAACAGTGCATCTAACACAACCATGACAATTGAAAGACTGAAAGGCTCTTTCACTACGGCTCCATTATTCGGCTCAGGTGTTACAAGAAGTGTATCGTATACTGACGGCACAGGTGTCACAAGCGTACTTGCATCACAGCCTTACTCACCAAGCAAAGAAACAATTTCACCCGGTGAAGAAGTTGAAGTAATAGGCACAAGAACAATTACAGGAACAATGCTTGTTGCAACGCACGGAAGACTGCAGCTTGCATATCCTCTTAATGTCGGTACTGCATCAACAGGAGCATTGACTTTAACCAGAGGTATTGTAATGACAGATGCGACTAACATACTCAGAACATCAGCATTTTTTACACCTCCGGCAGGAACGGCACCAAGCGTGGTAACACCACCTGTAACTCATGGTTCATATATTTCAGGACCGATAAGAGTTGACTTCCCTGTTACTACTGCATCTAGAAATTTTGCATTAGGTTCAGGAACAAGTTATAATGATTCAGTTCCTACTTCAAACGTTTTAAAAACTGTGTTACTCTCCACAACAACTGCATGGAGTGCTTCAACATCAATTACCGGTTCAATAGAAGCAAAGCCAACCGGTTCTGTTAATGCACCTTTAACTACAGTATTAGGTACAAGAAGCTACAGAATGAATTTAAACGGCGGCTCAGATATACCAACAAATGCATCTATTGCATTAATCGGAAATAATTACACTTTCGGCACCGGCGCAGGAAGCGATAGCTTACTAGGTAATCAGCAAAATTTATTTGTTGCGCAATCAACTTCGGGTACGGGTACCTGGTCTTCAAGATCACTTACCAGCGGAACCGGAACATTTACAAATAATACTAACTACACCAGAACATCTTCAACTGCTGCGCCCGGACCAATAAGTCCTATTGCAGTAAACGGTGAATATTTCTGTTTAGCTACAGATGCTTCATTTGCAGCTAACGTAGGTCCGTTCTCACTTTCACCGTCAGGGGCTTCTTTTTATTCAAACGGAACTACAAATATTCCTATGACAGGTGTTATTAAAAATACAGGATTAGCAACCACACCAAACCCTGTTACAGTTGTTAGAACAATTATCGGAACAGCTTATTCAAGCACAACAACTGTTCCCGCAGGATTAACAGCTAATGCTACTGCAAATACAACTTTTGATGACTTTACAGGATTCACATCAGGTGTTACATATCAGATAAAAGATTCAACATATATGGTCGGTGACGGTTCTGCAACAAACGATACAGCATCAGTTTTCTTTACTCCAAGTATTGCAAAGAAAATGTTAGTTATCTGGAACGACCAGCCAAGCAGAGACTCTTTAATAATACACTTAAATGCTTCGGCTTTTGCTTCTCAATACGATGTTGCTCCAACTTCAGGCGCATTGCCAAATGCTGCACTCTCAAACTGGAAAACTATCTTTGCATTATATGCAAGCGGTTCAGCGATGACAGCTATAACAAATTCAAGAGACTCGCTTAAAACATGGCTTGACGGTTCAACAGGACCAAGCGATAAAAGAAGTCTTTTACTTTTTGGAAATGATATAGGATACAGTATGGATATAAGAAGAAATGCATCTGCAACTGCTGCTGATACAATATTCTACAGACAATATTTACATGCTCAATACTGGTCAGATGACTGGGTAGATAACTTTGTCAGCGCCGATAGTACGCTTAAAGGAACTGCATCTCCATTCTTATCCATCACAGGTCAAAGGGTAAATGACGCATTCCCGGATTGTGTTGCACCTGCAACATGGAATACAGGTTCAGGAACATTAAACGGAATTCTGGTTCCGACAACAGAATCAGGTGATAATGACTCCTGCGCTGCTGTCAGTTATATAGGACCAACTTATAATATGTTCTATGGTACAAACGTTTATAAAAATTATGTGCCGACAGTAACCGGATTTGACTCTCCGCAGGGCGCACTTATAAATCAGGTTATACAATTTGTTCAGGATAACGAAGGTGTTGCACCTGTTGAACTTGCATCATTCACATCATCTATTGACAGAAGAAATGTAACTTTAAGATGGTCAACAGTAACTGAAGAAAATAACTCAGGTTTCGATATTGAAAGAAGATTAAGCGGAAGCTCTAACACATGGGCTAAAGTAGGAAACGTAACAGGTTCAGGTACAACGAACACTGCGAAGAACTACAGCTTCTCTGAAAACAATCTTGCAACCGGAAGATATAACTACAGATTGAAACAAATGGACTTCAACGGTAACTTCAAATACTATGATTTAGCAGGCGAAGTAATAATCGGCGTTCCTGTGAAATTTGATATTTCACAAAACTATCCGAATCCGTTCAATCCGTCTACAAAGATTAATTTCGACTTGCCGTTCGACAGCAAAGTACAGATTAAAGTATTCGATATTACAGGAAGAGAAATGACACAGATATTGAACGAAACAAAGACTGCAGGATATCATACAGTACAGTTCAACGCTTTAAATTTAGCAAGCGGTGTATACTTCTATATGATTAATGCAAACGGCGGTAACCAGTCATATGTGAAAACAATGAAGATGGTACTTGTCAAATAACAATTAGCAATTAGCAGTTAACAATTAAAGCTCTTGCCGGGAAACCGGCAGGAGCTTTTTTGTTTATGCTAATTGTTAAATGATAATTACTAATTGAAAGAACCGGCAGGAGCTTTTTTGTTTATGTTAATTGTTAAATGATAATTACTAATTGAAAGAAACCGGCAGGAGTATTTTTTTTGTCTACTTATTTCCCTGCCGTTATCCGATTGTAAGCATAGTGTTAAGGAATTTTATTTCATCTGCTTTTGTATTTAAGATATACGTACAAACACTTATATTGTCGTTAATTTTTTTAAAGAAAAATCTTATGTGAATTTATTTTAGTTCGGACTACATTGCCTGATACTGCTCACCCCCATAAAGCATTGTATTTAGAAATGAAATAGATTCCAATAATCATTTTATTGGGAGATATTTATGAAAAAGTTATACCCCGTTTTATTTCTGCTTTTATTTATTGCAGGAAAATCTTACTCACAGTGGAACTACGGCTCGCCGTTTTCCACATCCGCTGAACAAAGCTCATGGCAGCATGTTGTTAACCCAATTACTACTTCAGGAAATTTTGTATTAGATAGCTTAACCGGAGCCTTGCCTACAAATGCGTGGTTCAATTTATTCTATCTTCCCAGCGCAGATAATCTTACAAATTATGGTTCTGCAGGCGGTGTTTTTGTGAATCCCTATCAGATACGCTTTGGCCATCAGCTTCCTGACAGGTATCCAAATAAGTATTCATATCTTGGTGTATCATACAAGCCGTACAATTTTCAGGATGTATCTCAGGCTCCTCCGTTTCCGGCAATAACTTATGATGACGGAACTTATTTCGCATTCGGCACACCGGATAATACGGCAAATTACAAACCGGTAATTTTAAATGATTACACAGAGCTCTCTGCAACAGTTAAGTTTGTAAATTCCGGTAATGCAAATCAATATTATTATTCGCCGATTGTAAGAGGAATGCCTTACGTAACGATGTTCTACAATGGTGTTACTCCGGCAGTTTATTTTAATTCCCCTATTGTTCATTGGGTAAATGATGTTATATGCAATCAGCCAAGCCAGCAGTTTACAGGAACAGTTTTTAAAATTAGAACTTTAACAGGCGATCCGGGATTATTCAGATCGCAGACATGGATGCTTTACAGCTCTACACCTATAACTCTTACTTTCACACAGAACGGTGTAGCAGGCGCAACCACTGACGGACTTGTTGCAACTGCTCCTCTAACGGGATATATAAGAATGGCGCATGTTACCTATGACGGAGACCCGAATGCTGCAGATACAACTTCGCGCAAAAATTTACTCAATGCATACGCAAAATTTGTACCTATGCGCGGCGATGTACAGGCTAATGTTGCAAACAGCGGCAGCACAACTGCAACTTTGAATTTTAATTTTACAAGATATAACGAAGCATCTTTCGGCAGCAATGACTCCTTATTAATGATGGCATTGCCGCACCATGTAGATATGCTTCCGGCCGGCTCAACTTCGAATATTACGAAGTTTCAGGTGATGAAAGGCACTATGAGCGAAGTAAAAGTAAAAAGATGGGTAATGACGGAAAACCTTCCGCAGTATACATGGAATCCCCAGCAGGGCACGCTTACAAACGTTCCGCTTAACTGGTGCGACTCAATAAAAAAATATGCATTGATGGATACAGTATATTTTATGCCTCAGAACCAATGGACAGATGTGTACAGCGCAGGAAAAACTCTTGCTAAACAAGGTCGTATAATAACCATCTGTGATGAGTTATATGATAGAGATAATGCGCGTTACGCCTCAATGCAGACAACGGCAGCAAACTACAGAACACTGCTTGCATCAAACCTTGCAAAATGGCTTAACGGAAACAGCTCTGCCAATAATCCCCCGGCCAATATAAGAGATTCAATCATGTACGATACAAGATACAAAGGATTAGTTTCAAGCCAGTCTTACAATGTACCTGCTACTGATTTCGGCAGCGTAAAATATAACGACCACCATTTCCATTACGGATATTATTTATATGCAGCAGCAGTAGTTGCCCGAAAAAATCCCGGCTTCCTTACTGCTAACGGCAATTATTATCTTACAAGAGTAACAGAGCTTGCAAGAGATATTGCAAACCCGAGCAGAACGGATAATGTATTCGCGCTTCAAAGATATAAAGACTGGTATGACGGAAACTCATGGGCTAACGGTCTTGTAAATTACAGCGGCGGAAAAAATCAGGAAAGCTCATCCGAAGCATGTAATGCCTGGTATGGCTTGTACCTTCTTGGCGCAGCAACAGGCAATGATAATATGAAATATCAGGGAGCATTAATGCTTCAACAGGAAATAAGAGCAGCGCAGAAATACTATCATATAAAAAATACAAATCCGGTTTACTTCTCACAATATACAAACCTGTTTAAAACAATTACAAATTTATATCAGGGAAAAATTGATGCAGCAACATTTTTCGGACAGGTAAATTATTATTCAAACGGAATACAGGTTGTTCCTATTACTCCGGTTACAGAAAAACTGTGGGGCGATATAAGTTTCTGTCAGACGATGTATGACTTCTCCCCTAACGGATGGAAATTTACTCAATGCTTCACTGCCGGTAATACAAATGTAGTCGCAAAGCAGTGGGCGACAATTGGTATAGGTGTGCAGGCTATGGCATATCCCGATGTGGCATTAAACTTCTGGCCGAACTATGGATATGCTAACGGTAACTTCGATAACGGGCAAAGCCAGACAAATGCGCTTCACTGGATTGTTACAAGAAAGTATAACACACTTGGTATTAATGTTACTCCGTTAACATCGGAAATTCCGAATAATTTTAATTTAAGGCAGAACTATCCTAATCCGTTCAATCCTACTACAAAGATAGTTTATGATTTGCCTTTCAACAGCAAAGTTACTTTAAGAATATTCGATGCGCTCGGAAAAGAAGTATCGGTAATTGTAAATAATGAAACTCAAAGCGCAGGAAGCTATGCAGCGGAATTCAATGCAGCAAATCTTTCAAGCGGAATATATTTCTATACAATTACTGCTGAAGGCGGAAGTAAATCTTTTGCTAAAACACTGAAGATGGTACTTGTGAAGTAATTACGAATTTCAAATTACGAAATACGAGTTAAATCTAAATTCTAATTTTAATTTTAAAATATAAAGCTCCTGTTGGCGCAAGCCGTCAGGAGTTTTTTTTTACATGAACCTGTAATTTTTACAAAATAAAAATCCAAAGCTCAGCCGATAATTTATGATTCGGTAATTTGTTAGGATTTTGTTAGGATTTCTTTTATTTTTATATAGAAATATTTTTTGAAGGAAACTCCCTGCACACAAAAAACCGCTTCTCCGTTCAAGAAATGAACTAACTACTCTAATAATTTTCCGGATTATTAATTTTTTTTAATTTTATATAAACTATTATTCAAAAAAATGAAAAGTATTTTTATTGCTTTATTTTCTCTGATGTTCATAAATGCAGCATTGCCTCAGGATTATTACTATTACTTTGGGAAAAAAATTGACCTTAATATACGCGAAGATAAGGCAGTTATAGTAACAAATGAATCCGGACAGAATAAAGCATCGATGGAAAACGAAATTAAATCTGTTTTGGATGCCGGAGACGAATTGAAGAATTCTTACAATAATACTTACGAAGTAATTTTCAAAAATAATTACGGTCTGCAGAAAGTTCAGAATCTCGCAAGCAGATTTTCCGGAAAAGAAAATTTAGTAAAATTTGTTTCGCCGGCTTACTATACGAATAACCTGAAAATTACAATAATCTGCGCCGATGAATTTATAGTAAAGCTGAAAAGCGAAAATGACAGAAGCAAAATGGATTTACTGAATATCCAAAACGGTGTTCAGATAGTTGAAAGCTTCCCGGGAAGCAGACAGTTCAATATGAAAACATTCAACGGAAATGCGAAAACTTCACTGCAATTATCTGAAATTTACTTAGCTACAGGACTCTTTGAATACGCCGAACCGAATTTTATTTATCCCGATTATTGTTTACTTAATTCTACACCCAACGACCCGCTTTATTCTGCTCAATGGCATTTAAACAATACCGGGCAAACCATTACGGCGAATTCAAGCTCAAATGGATTTGACGCACTTACATATCAGGGGCTTGCAGGTTCAGATATGGATGTAAACTCTGCCTGGGATTATACTACAGGCTCATCGTTAATTGAAGTTGGAGTTTTTGATACAGGTATCGACTCAACCCATCCTGACTTAAGAACAAATCTTGTTGCAGGATTTAATGCAACTACTAATGTAAATAGTGTAGCTACTGACCCTGATGGACACGGAACTTGCACAGGCGGATTAATAGGCGCAGTAACAAATAACTCGCTTGGAGTTTCAGGGATTGCTTACTCATGCAAGTTGAAATCCTTTCAGATATTCGATGCTGGCGGAAGCGCAACAAATACATACATTGTGCGCGCTTTTAATAGAGCAAAAACAACGGGAACGGCAATATCATCTAATAGCTGGGGCGGAGGCTCGCCTGCAGCATCCTTAACAAATGCAATTGATAGCTGCGCTATATACGGCAACAGCGGAAAAGGATGCGTAATATTATTTTCATCAGGAAACGATACAAAAAATCCCCCGGCATATCCATCGTATCTCAGAAATGTAATATGCGTCGGAGCTTCAACAGCATACGACCAGAAAAAAGCTCCGGGCACAGGTCTGCAGTACTGGTGGGGTGGAAATTATGGGGGAGCATCTCAATCTGACGGAAACTCATCTTACTACGGTGATATAGATTGCGTTGCGCCGACAATTACAGTTACAACCGATGTTCAGGGTACAGGCGGTTATAATACTGCTGCAGGTACTGCAGGAGATTACTCAACTGACTTTAACGGAACATCATGTTCATGCCCGAATGCTGCGGGAGTTGCAGCTTTAATTTATTCAGTAAATACTTCATTCACTGCTGCTCAGGTAAAAACATTTCTGCTACAGGGATGCGATAAAATAGATAATATTTCTTATGATTCTACTAAATTTTATGGAAGATGGACTGACTATTTTGGATATGGAAGAGTGAATGCTTACAACTCTGTAAGGCTTGCTGCCGGAGTAGACGTTGTACCGCCTGCTATAGTTCATAATAATATTGAATCACATAACTCAACTTATCCGACCACCATTTCAGCAGATATTTCAGATTTAAACGGAACTGTGAATGCATCAAGCGCAAAGATTTTTTATAGAACAAATAAAAACAATGCCGGCTGGTCTGCTTTTGATTCAGCAGCATATACAACTCAGGTAAGCAGTTCTTATACTTTTAAAATTCCCGGCTACGGATGGGAAACGCAGGTACAATATTATTTAAAGGCTGCGGATAACTCAGGTAATATTTGTAAATTCCCTCTTCACGCGCCTGATACAACAAATTTATGCTATTATGCTATAGGGAACATTCAGAGCGAGAGCGGAAAAATTGGCGCCTCAACAATACCTGATTATGTTCTTAAGTACACTACTTCAAATCCCTCATTCAGCGCTTTTAAAATTCTGAAAACGAGAGTAAGAATGTATGTGAGACATGTACGATTGAGCGATATGCATTTTTCACTGGTAGGACCTCAGACAAACACTGCGCTAAACAGCAAAAATTTGTTTGCGGAAAATTCATCCGGCACTACAACAGGTATGACTAATGTAACTGTTATGGATTCAGCAAGTCTCTTCTGGAGACAAGGAACTCAGCCTTATACAGGGGGGTTCTTTAAGCCTGAATATTTACTCAGAGGATACAATGGTTTAAGCGCAAGCGGAACATGGAGAATTTTGATTGATGACGTGAATCAAAATTCAAATTCACAAGGAAACTTAGACAGCGCAATTATAACATTTTACAGAACATCGGGTACAACAAGCTCCAGCGCAGGATTTAATTCCGAAGCTGATTCTATCTGCACATTCAACGGCTCTCAAACAGACACTATAAATTTTTATCTGAAGAACAGAGGCACTGCTGCATTGACAGTTTCAGGCACTGCATTTAACGGCACTTATGCCTCTAAGTTCTCCTTGCTTTCATCACCTGCTTCAATTGCTTCAGGAGACAGCGGATTGTTTAAGATAAGATGTAATCCCCTTGCTCCGAAACCAGGAAAAGGAAACGAGCATCTGCTTGATGACGCTGAAAACGCTACGCTTGATATAACAACTAATGACCCGTCAAAGCCGACTCTAAAAGTATCGCTTCAGACTCCTGCCCCTCTGCCTGTAGAGCTTGCTAACTTTACATCTACTGTAGAAAAAAATACTGTAAAGCTAAACTGGGCAACAACTTATGAGCAGAATAATTCAGGATTTGATGTGGAAAGAAAATTAAGTTCGGGAAGTGACTGGACAAAAGTAACAAATCTTGCAGGAGCAGGAAATTCAAACACACAGATAAATTATTCTTATACAGATAATTTTGTTCCAACAGGAAAATATAACTACAGACTGAAACAGATTGACTTCAACGGAAATTACAAATACTATGAGCTTGCAGCAGAAGTGATTGTTGGAATACCTTCACAGTTTAACTTGTCGCAGAATTATCCTAATCCGTTCAATCCTTCCACAAAAATAAATTATGATTTGCCTTTCGATAGCAGGGTAAGTATAAAGATATTTGATATGACGGGTAGAGAAATATCTTCAATAGTAAATCAGGTTCAGCCGGCAGGATATTACTCGGTGAATTTTAATGCTTCAAATTTAGCCAGCGGAATTTATTTTTATTCAATTAACGCCGAAGGCGGAAATAAAACATTTGTAAAGAGCATGAAGATGGTTCTTCTCAAATAAAAATTAACAGTTAGCAATTTACAATCTATATACAATCTAAGCTCCTGCCGGGAAATTCGGCGGGAGCTTTTACAAATTAACGTTTAAGTTCTATGTTATTTGTTTTATTTAGTATTTTGTTTGATTTTTTTTTAAATTGGTAAATCATTTTCCTCACGGCTTATCCTAAATCTTGTGCCAACTCCTCTAAAAAATGATATAGTATTTTCCAATAGAATCCTGGCAGCACTTCTTTTTTCTTCTATATAATAGTAAATTTTCTTTATTACAAATAATTCAAAAAACTCTCATTAAAAACAAACTAAAATTATCTATGGCAAAACCTCTAAGATATTTGTCGCTGATAGCAATTCTCCTGTTTGCTATTTTTTCAACTCAGTCTGCCTATGCACAGTTAACCGGAACAAAAAACATTCCCGGTGACTATGCAACACTTGAACTGGCTGTTAACGATCTTAACGTTCAAGGTGTTGGCGCAGGAGGCGTAGTTTTAAATGTAGTCGCGGCTAATCCTCAATCAGCTCCCGCAGGAGGATATTCGATTACTGCTACAGGTACTGTGGCAAATACAATTACCATAACAGGTAACAGCAACACAATTACTGCAAGCAATGCTCTTGTAGTTGGTAATTTAAATGACGGTATTTTTAAATTAATAGGCTCTGACTATGTAACTATTCAGGGATTTACTATGCTGGAAAATGCTGCTA
>JBHEKU010000336.1:0-16767 GCA_041859205.1 Ignavibacteria bacterium
GAACGCCGCAAAAATTGCTTCGGAAATTATTGATGCTCTTCCTAAGGGAAGATGTTCTCCTGAAACAACTTCAGGCAGGGAAGGTTTTGTTCATCCGATTGTAATGGAAGGCGGAGTTGAATCAATGACTTTGAAATTTATTATCCGCGATTTTACAGTAGAAGGCCTAAAAGAAAAAGAAGCGATGCTAAAAACTATTACAGAAAATACTCTCGCAAAATACAAGCGTTCATCCTATGAGTTTGAAGTTACCGAGCAGTATAGGAACATGAAAGAAATTCTTGATAAGCATCCACAGATAGTTGAGTATGCAAAGGAAGCAGTTACACGCGCAGGTATGACTCCGAGAGTTAATATTATCAGAGGCGGTACTGACGGTTCGCGTTTATCATTCATGGGTTTGCCGACACCTAATATTTTCGCTGCGGAGCATGCGTTCCACTCGAAGCTTGAATGGACTTCAATTCAGGAGATGCAGAAGGCAGTTGATACCATTGTGCATTTAGTTCAGGTATGGGAAGAGAAATCATAAACTGTTTTGATTAAGTCTTATACAATAGTTATTTTGCAATTAGCCTGCGTGATTTTTTTAATGATCAGCGGGCAAGTACTCCCCGAAAATATATTTTTATTCATAGCTGAAATCCTGCTTTGTTTAGTCGGATTGTGGTCAGCATTATTATTGAATAAAAATTTTTCTGTATTACCTGTTCCCGTTCAAAGCGCTGTACTAATAAAATCAGGCCCGTACAAATACGTGCGGCATCCGATTTATACAGTCGTAATTCTGCTTACTCTGATATGGATAACCGGAAAATTTTCTTACATAAATTTAATTGTCTGGATTGCTTTAATAGTTGTTTTCATAGTGAAGATGGATTATGAAGAGAACAAGCTGTCTGAAAAATTCCCTGAGTATAAAAATTACGTTGCTAATTCAAAAAAACTAATTCCATTTATATATTGATAAAATTTACTCTGAAAATAATTTGTTTAGGACTGATAGCTGTAACTATTTATTCGTGTTCTAAAAGTGACGATGCAATTGTATCGCCGGGAAACTCCGTAGATACTTCCACTAACTTTAAATATCCGTACACTATAAACAGCAACTGGTTTTTTACTACTACTCCAAATTATTCATTCTATCCCGATTCAATAAGAAGATATATCTCGGGAATAGATTCAAGTATAGAAGTCGGATATGCTGTATGGAAAAATGACACAGTGATAAACGGAATAAATGCAAGAGTGCTTCGTACAAATCACACTTCATCCAATCACGCTTATAACACTACTGAGTGTTATGTACAGACAGATACCGGACTTGTAAATATTAGTTTTACTGAAAGCCCGAGCTTCGGTCCTTTCCGCCCAAATCCGAATTATAAATTTATTTATAATGAAAAAAATTATTACTCAATTGATGAATTCAGGAGTAAAGAATTTAGCGGATTATTGGTTAACAGAGATTCAGCATCTGCGCCAATAAACTGCATTAAGTATCCGATTGTAACTAATACCGAATGGTACTTTAGAAAAACAAGCGCACTTCAGATTCAAAAGAAAAAATATTTAGATTATGTTCAGATTCAGACTGCGGCGGGAATTTATAATTGTATAACGGTTCAGCTTAGTAATTATCAGGGAAATGTTCGCGATACAAATTTTGTACAGTTAGATTATTTTTCAAAAACAGGTATGGTAAAGCGCTCCAGAAAAT
Organism: Ignavibacteria bacterium; assembly: GCA_041859205.1. Classification (GTDB taxonomy): domain Bacteria; phylum Bacteroidota; class Ignavibacteria; order Tepidaquicellales; family Tepidaquicellaceae; genus JAFDZO01. Next base: position 1,724 of record JBHEKU010000336.1, read on the forward strand.
TTAAAAACATTGCCTTCTATTATATGGGAAATATCATAGGGTATTTTGATGTAGGTGAAGAGGTAGTGCTTAATTCAGTAAGTATAGTTCCTTGATTAGTAGACATTAAAAATTGGATTTTTTATGTTTTTAATTCTGCCTAAATTTAAAACAAATGATAAAGCATCCATCATATAATAAAACTATTACTCTGCTTGTAATGATTGTATTTACTCTGGTAAATCTTTCTGCTGTAAGCAATGTTTTTTGTTCTATGAAAGATACGACGGATTGCTGCTGCAAAGTAAAGACTGAAAAGAAAAGTTGCTGTGCTGAGAAAAAGGAAGTTAAGTTTACAAGGCATTGTGTTTGCGAAATAAAAGAAGCCCAGACTGATCCGGCTGAATTACCGCAAAACAAAATTGTAAATATTATAACAAAGACTTTAAAAATTTTCACAACTTCTGAAATTTCATTTTCAGGAAATGAAAATGTTAAAATTTATTCAAACTCTCTAATAAGTACATTTCACTCGCCTCCGAACGAAGATATAAATACACTCAAATGCGTTCTTAGAATTTAGAAATTAAAATTTATCAAAAAAATTTTAATGAATTTTCTAAATTTTAAATTATTAATCATGAAAACGAAACTCTTCTTAAGCATCCTTGCTTTGGCAATGGTAGCTGTTGCATTTATGTATGGCAGTTCATATGGTGACCAAAAATCATGCTGCTGTACCAATTGTGTATGTGTAAGCTGTACATGTGCTGAAGGTAATTGTTCAGGCTGCGGCGATAATGGATGTTGCACTGCAGGAAACTGCGCAATGACAAGCTGTGATTCTAAAAAAGGCTGCGGTTCAAGCTCAAGCTGTGATTCTAAAATGACATCAGGCGGCGCTTTAGTAACTGCTGCTTGCTGCTGCACAGATTGCAAATGTGAAAATTGTACAGGCGCTGAAAACTGCTGCAAAGACGGCGGCTGCAAAGGATGTAAAGATAATAACTGCTGTGATAAAGGAAATTGTGCCGGTGGAAACTGCTGTAAAGATATGAAGACATCAGGCGGAGTATCAAGCGATAGCGCAGTTTGCGTTGTCTCCGGTGAACCGCTTGTAAAAGGAAAAGAAGTTGTATTGAATTATCTTGGAAAAGATTATAGCTTCTGCTGTGATAACTGCGTAACCTCTTTTAAGAATGAACCTATAAAATATGTTAAAGACGGTTTGATGTGTCCTGTAATGAACGAACCTGCTAAAAAAAATGTTTCTACCGTATATGAAGGAACTAAATATTACTTCTGCTGCAAAATGTGTATAAAGGATTTTGAAGCAGATGCTAATAAATATTTAAAGAAAGAACCAAAGACAGATAATAAATAAATGAAAAAAATAGCAATTTTTATATTGTTTTTGCTTGCACCGTTATCCTTCGTCCATTCACAGGTGATACAGGCAACTGTAGGTGTGGACGGATTTACATGTTCGCTATGCGCTAAAGGCGTTGAAGAAGAATTTATGGCTATGGATTTTGTCAAATCAGTAAAGGCAGATTTAAAAAAAGCTACTTTTACAATAGTTTTTAAAAAAGATGCCAGGATAGATATTAACATGCTTAAGGACGGCGTTACAGACGGCGGATTTAGTGTGCGGGATATTCTTATAAAAGCTGAAGGTACTTATGAGAATAATCATTTAATCACAGGTAATACTCCTGATTTAATATTGAAGAATCTCAGCAGCGAATACAATAATGGAGATAAGATTGCTATATCCGGAATTGTAAGTCTTTCAGATAATATTATAAAAGTAAAACAGGCAAAAAAGATTTAAGAACTGTTTTAATATTTAAAGATACTAACAGCCTCTTTCTGAGATAATCGGGAAGAGGCTTTTTTTAAGCCGAATTTAATTCTGAAACGAATTAAGTTGCAAATACGTTTAATAAATTAATGGGATCACGAATTTGGTTTTTTGTAATATTTTTTACGGTAATAGGAATAATTCATTTTTTTGCTTTTTGGTCATTCAGGAAATTCGGCAATTCAAATCCATACTTTCCATTTATACCCAAGAACAAAACAAGAGAAAAGTTATGGAAGGTTATAACTATTCTTCCTTTCATTATACTAAATATACCTTATATATATTTAGTGACAAACAGGATGGACTTCAGTACCGCCCCGAGATGGATATATAATTTATACATCATTCCTTTTTTTATTTTTCAGGCAGGAGTTATTTTTTTAGGCCTGCTTATGCTGGCTTTAAAACTGATAAAGCTTCCTGTTTTTCTTTTTTATTACGTAACAAATAAATTCCGGTACTTCAAACAGAAGTATTCAAAAGTAAAAGAGAACAGAGATTTTAAAAAGTTTGATGAATCCCGCAGAAAATTTATAAGAGCCGGGGGAGTACTATTAACAGGTTATACATTTACCAGTGCCACAATCGGCGTAATAAAGAAAGATGAATATGCTATCACTGAAAAAGATATTTTCATTTCTAATCTGCCTTTTGAATTACAGGGGCTTAAAATTCTTTTAATAAGTGATATACACTCAGGTCCTTATATGGGTGAAGAACAGATGAAGGAATATGTTGATGTTTTGAACAGCTATAATGCGGACTTAATTTTAATACCCGGGGACTTAACAAATTCACAAAGAGACGAAGTGTATCCTTTCACAAAAGCTTTCAGAAATCTTAAAGCTAAATATGGTGTATATGCAACACTTGGTAACCATGATTATTTTCACGATGCAGAGTACGTAGCTAAAGCTGTTCTGGGTGAAACACCTATAAAGCTGATGAGAAACGAAAACAAGATTTTAGAAATCAACAATCAGAAATTGCTGCTGATGGGTATGGAAGATACCAGAACAAGCGGCGCGAATTTCGATCCTGTTGTTTATAAATATTTTGATAAAACGGTAGCAGATGCTAAAGAAAACTTAAGAGTAAATAATCTGGCATTTGAATCGGTTCCTAAGATTTTAATGTATCATAAGCCGTATTTCTTTAATGATTTTTCCAAAGAAAAAATTGATTTAACTGTCAGCGGTCATACGCATGGCGGACAGATAGTATTTGCAAAGCTCGGAAGTCTTAATCTTTCGATTGCATCATTTGTAAGTAATTTTCTGGAAGGATTATATAAGAACGGAAATTCAAATATGTATATCACAAGAGGCATCGGAACAGTCGGGCTGCCATTGAGATTAAACTGCCGCCCTGAAATTACAATTTTAACTCTTAAACAAAAAAGCCCTGCTGAAAATTAATTCAGCAAGGCTTTCTTTATAAATAAAATTAACTTCGTATTATTTTAACAGGATCATTTTTTTGATCTGGTTGAACTCACCTGATACTAATTTAAAATAATAAATACCGCTTGAAAGTGCTGCAGCATTGAATGAATATTCATATCTTCCTGCCTGCATATTTTGATTGACTAATTCCGCAACTTCTCTTCCGTTAATATCATAAACTTTTAACGAAGTGAAAGATGCTGCAGGAACATCAAATTTAATATTTGTAGTCGGGTTGAACGGATTCGGATAATTCTGGTATAAATTATATTTTTCCGGAATTTCAGTTCCTAAGCTGGAAATACCAACATCAACCGTATCAAATATTGCTATTTGATTTATTGCATTGGTCATATTCAATACTGTGGAAGAGCTGGTACCTGTATATGAATTTGTTCCACCGCCAAGCCATCTCTGGAAGTAATATGTTTTTCCGTTGTATTGAACCTGTAAAGGTGAAATGTTCAGCGTTACATTTGAATTTTCATCCCAGAATTGGTTTCCGTTAGCCACAGTTACTGCTAATCCGCCCGGGTTTGTATTTGTTGTAAGCTTATATTGTGTTTTAAAAATTGCCGTATAGTTTGAAATGTTAGCATTGATGTTTACAGTTTGAGCTGTATCTGTGCTACCATTGCTCCAGTTTTGAAATACGTATCTTGTAGTAGCGAATACCTGCGGAGTAGCTGCGCTTAAGCTATGATTTGAGCTCAGGTCCCAGGTAAATAATTGAGAGGCCCCGTAAGAATTTCCATCTACTCTGAATGATAAATTAGACTTGTTAGTGCCGACAGCAATAAAGCTTTTTCCTACATTATAGTTTACTGCAATCTTATGTGATTTGCCTAAACTATTTGTAGCAGTCACAACAACCTGATATATTCCTGCAGGAACACTTCCTGTAGAAGCAACATTCATTGCAAGTGAATCAGGGAAGCTGCTTAATGTATTTCCGCTAGGGAAAGTTACTGAAATACCGGCAGGATTACCAACTACTGAAGCAGTAAAGGTAATTGCTGAATTATAGCCGTTGGCAATATATGGTACTGCTATTTTATAATTTGCATTTTGTGAGCTTCCTGCGGTAACTACTCTGAAAGCTGTATTTGGAAGCAAACAAAAATCGGAAAGCTTCCAGGCTGAATTCAAAACTTCTTTATTTTGCTGCTGAATAAAAGCAACTGCAGTTACCTGTGCGGGATTCCAGAGAGCATCTTTTTTAACTCTGAATTCATAGTCTTTTCTTGTTCCCGGTGTTAGTTCAAGCGCAGTTCCGGTGCCGCTCGGTAACATTTTTCTCATTACTGTATGAAAATTTCTTTCTCCGTTGGTTCCGGGTGCAGAAGCATACGTAATTAACTTTTCCATGATTGCAACGTGAAGAACTGCAGATGGTGAAGTAATTGCTGTTTCACAATAAACTGTTACCAATACCTGCAAGCTGTCTGAACCAATATCATTTTGTCTTACAATAATTGTAACCGGACTTAACAAAGCGGTCCTGGTATTGAATGCTGTCATAAGCTGTCCGTTAGTGTAATTCGGTTCCAAAGTTGTGGTACCATCCATCTGAAGCTGTGGGATTGCATTTACGCTGTAATAGTTTCTTCTGGTATTATTATCGGTAATATTGTATGCATACATAGGGTCATTTCCCGGTGCAGGCCAGTTCATGTGATAACTTAGCCCCATAATTTGAGCCTCTGTAAGCGAGCTCATAAAGGCATCGACTGTAGGATTATTTGATGCGCAAGGACCGCATGTAGAGCTTGTATATCTTTCTACTAATACTGTTCTATCTCCTGCAACTGTGACGTTGAAACTACAAATTACAGAGACGAGCAGTAGTAAATTCAGTAAAGATTTGAATTTCATTTTCCCGCTTTTATTTTATTAAGAATTTTAAATTATTTTATTAAAACCATTTTTTTTGATTGAGTAAATCCGGGGGTAATCAGTTTATAAAAATACACTCCGGAAGATAAAAATTCACCATTAAAATTAACTTCGTGAATCCCTGCCGAAAGCGATTCATCAACAAGTCTTTTTACTTCTCTTCCTGTTAAATCGTATATTATGAGTAATGTCTTAGATTCTACCGGAAGGCTGAATGAAATTTTAGTAACAGGATTAAAAGGGTTAGGATAATTCTGATTCAGCTTATAGTCTTTTACAATTGGCGCAGTATAAATATCAGGTACAATTCCCTGAAGCGGAATTGCAAATGTTCTCCATTGTGAATTTAAAGTTGGGACGAATGAAGTAGTTGAGCTTGAGGAAGTTGCTAATCCTATCCCGCCTTTATAAAAAATATTTCTTGAAAATGTAAGCCCGCCATCAGTTGATATATTTACATATAAGCTATCGCCTTCATTATATAAATATCCTGCATAGGCATAGTCGAAGCGAAGTGTATCTAAGGAACTTACTCCGGAAATAATCGGTGAATACAGAGTATCCATTTGACCTATATCGGTATTGGCATAAAAATTCATCCTCATACAGCCGTTTCCGGGATATGAAATTCCGTTTACACCGCTGTTATATACATTTTCAAATGTAATTAATTTCGAGAGATGTGCAAGAGTCCAGTTTTGCGGGAGGCCGGGAGTTTCAAACTGTTCAAGGTAAAATCCGGTAGAATTAGTATCGTGTATATTTCTTCCTAAAGATCTTGCAGAAAGTTTAGTTAAATTTATTTTGCCTGCATCGCGTCTGTATTTCTCAGAGATAAAATCGGGTGAATCCTGCTGAATAGTAAAGTTCTTTAAATTTTCAGAAACACCTGTACGGGATTTAGCTGAATTTAAAACATCGAAAGTATAATCATTCTGAATAAATGCTGCAGTATAAACCATAGAATCTACCCATGAGGATTTCCTTAAATATTTAAAATTGTAATTGTACGTGCCAACTGCCGTAGGTATCGGAGTTCCCTGAATATTTGGAACGGCATCTCTGAATACATCATAAAAAATCGTTTCACCATTGCTTGCCAAAGGAGAAGCGTAGGTAATTTTTCTTTCAACTGCATTTACTCTGAGGAAATAATTTCCTGCAGATATGGGAGCTATTATATTAACAGAAATATCCGTGCTGATAGTATCGCCCTGAAGTCTTGTATCAGTTACATTCATTATTACAGGTGAACCAAATTTTTTCAAAGTATCAAATGAATGCTGAAGATTTGAAGTGCTGAAAGGAAAGCCCGAAAAAAACGAACCGTTAAAAATTAAATTCGGAACTGCTGATATATTGTAATAGTCTGCTCTTTCTTTATTCTTAATTGTATCGGCAAGGTAAAGTGAATCATTTCCCGGCGCAGGGAATCCTAAATGATAATTAATCACAATTACACTGTCAAACTTTGAATTTACAAAATTATTAAGTGATGGATTATTCACTGCAGCTGCTGTGCTGGTTGCGCTTGTAAATCCTTCAAACAATATTTTTTTAGGAACGCCCTGGTAATAACCAAAACTTTGTTTTAAGGTGTCGTTCTCTCTGTTGCCATCTATGGAATCTGCTACATAAATTTTCGGATTATATGTCTTATTTGCAGTAAATATAGCTTGCGGAAACATTACCTCTCTGATTTCCTTTGGCTGAAGGCTAAATATAGTAACCGACCATCGATAACCGGGAATTTCAGGAATATCTAAATTAAATGTTACGGAATCCAAAGATGCTTTTCCAACATTTGTAACAAGAACTAAAATAGAATCTAACACTAAACTGGTTGGCCGGATAGCATTTAAAGAATCAGAAGTGTATATAGTATCTGATGGGAGATTAATAAATGATGTAACTTTTACATCCTTGTTAAACTGTGTTCCTACTGTGACATTATCTATATATAAATTGTTTCCGTAACCGTTATGAGTGATAAACTGTAGCACAATGCTGTTCTGCCCTGAGTTTTCAGTTTTATAAATGAATGCATAGGAGAGGGAAATGCATAATACCAATATTATAAGGAGTCTTCTTTTCATTATGCCTCTTGTGAAGCAGCTTTGGTTTCGCGGAAATAAAATTTATAGAAGTAATATTCCATTACTGAAAGTACTATTAATGAAATCGAATCTTTTGGGTTTAGAGTTCCCTTGCCCTGGCCCGGTGTGAAAAATCCTGAAATCTTCAGAAGGGAAACAGCTATTTTATTAACGGGCATATCAATTAAATATCCGTTAGGAGAAATAACAAAGCCTACAAATAGATCTGAAATTGTCCAGCCGACTGAAAATAAAATGATGATAAAGCCTGTATTCAGAAATGCCTGCAGCAAGCCTTCTACCTGAAATGACTTGCAGAATGCATAGACAGCAAAAATTGTATGCAGATAAAAAATTATTACAGGGATCATTTTTTAAAAAGCAGTTTTTGAGAAAAACATTTCTTTGATTGTCTTGATAATTATCTTAATATCAAATACTAAAGACCAATTTTCAATGTAATAAATATCGTATTCAATTCTGGTCTGAAGCGGAGTATCTGTGCCTCTTAAGCCGTTCACCTGTGCCCATCCGGTTATACCCGATTTCACTCTGTGTCTTTCAAGATATTTATTAATTGTATCTTTCATTGTGTTTATAAAGTGCTCACGTTCAGGACGGGGACCGACAATACTCATTTCGCCTTTTAGTACATTAAGAAATTGAGGAAGTTCATCCAGTGAATATTTCCTGAGGAATTTCCCAATTGGTGTATATCTGTCATCGTTTATAGTTGTCATTTGAGGTCCGCTTTTTTCAGCATCGATTCTCATCGAACGGAATTTCAGCATTTCAAATTTTTTGCCGTCTATGCTTACCCGCTCCTGTTTATAAAACAATGGTCCTTTAGAAGTAAGCTTTACAATTAATGAAAGTGCAATCATTACCGGGGAGATTATGATTAAAAAGAAAATGGAAGCAAATAAGTCAAATGTTCTTTTAACAAATCTGCTCCAGACATTCATCGGAAGAGATTTCAGCTTCATGAAAGGTATACCGTTTACTTCTTCTATTTTTATGTGGCTCGTAATCATTTCAATGAAATCAGGCGCAAGCATAAATTCAATATTAATCCCTTCACAAAGCTTGATTAATTCCTCAAGCAGTATATGTTTTTCGGAAGGTAAAACTATTAATATTTTTTCAATATTGTTATTTCTGATTACCGAAGGAATTTCAGAATAATTGCCAAGGTGGGTGCGGCTTCCCATAAAATTTTCTGCGGTTTCATAGGTGAAATATCCTACCACATTGTAACCCACATATTTATCTTTAACGAACTGGTCATATATTTTCATCGCCATATCATTCATTCCGAAGATCGCAACGTTTACAACCCCTGTGCCTTTATTATAAAGATTTTTTTCGTACTTAATTAATAAGTATCTTCCTATAGTCATAAATACAATTGAACTTACCCATATCAATCCGAATACCATACGGGAGTATGGAAAATCACGATAGAAAAAGATAAGGCTCATACAAAACACTATGTATATAGATACATACTTTATGACGGTAAAGAATTCATCGAAGATAAATACATTACGTTTTATGCGGTACATTTTTCTTTGCTGAAAAATGAAAATGGCTGCAGGTATAGTTATTAGCGCAAAACCCAGATATCCGATAACTGGAGGCGGTTCAACCTCTCCTCCAAGATATTTAACGAAAGGTGATAAAAATCTGAGCCAATACGAGAGCAGGAATGCTCCGAAAATTGAAATTGAATCGGAAAAAATCGTAAGAAGGGGAATTAATACTTCTACTTTTGTGGATTTATTGCTCATCTAAGCTTAAAAATTATTGCAAAATATGTAAAATAATCTAATTATTCGTAACTTTTTAGTTCAGAAAATAGGTGATTTATAAGAAAGTATAAATGTAATTCTTAGGTAAGAGCAGGGTTATTTTTTCATTAAAAGCGACATTGCAGTACCCTTGCCGTTTGACTCTATGTAAAATTCATCAACAAGTGAACGTATAATAAAAATTCCTCTGCCTGATTCTTTATACAAATTTGATTCATCAGTGGGATCGGGAAGCTTTGATACATCAAATCCGTCACCTTCATCTTTTATCTTCAATTCAAGTTTGTGTTCATCTATTGTAATTTCCACATAAACTTTTTTCTGTGGGTTCTGTTTATTACCATGAACTATTGCATTAACTATTGCCTCTGATGAAGCTATCTGAAAGTTAATGAACTTCTCCATAGCCATTCCGAATTCACTGTTAATCTCTACAAGAAGATTTTCAAATTTGCTTATTTCTTTCCTATCGCTGGGCAGTACAAGGCTGTATGTTTTCAAAATCTATATAGTTTTAAAAATTATAGAACACGTTCAGTGAAACATTGTTTGTATTATAATTTTGCTCTTCTGCATCGTATCTGAGGTAGTCAACAGAATATGTAAAGTTAATCAAAGAATTTTTGCCAAGATAGAAAAATATTTTTCCCATAAGGCTTGATGTTCTGAATGTACTTTTCAGCTGCTGCACGCCGTCTGTATAATTATAAATCTGCTGCTCAAAGTAAGAAGTCTTCCCGCTTATCTTTACGAGATTACTTACCCGATAGTTTACCTGAAAGAATGCCGACTTATCTACATTGTAAAAAATCGGATTGATAGAAAACGCATTATTGTTAAACTCACCCTGCTCATATATCTTTGCCTCTCCGTAAACTTCAAATGAAAGATGTTTATTCATTTCATAAAGAGTTGAGTCTTTTAAATTCAGCTGTCTGTAAGAAAAGCTTTTTATCTGTGAAATTATATCTTCAAAATCGTACACAGTGTAATTTGCCAATACCTGAAATGAATTTCTTGTAATAAGATTCGGTAGGATTTTATATTCGCTTTCGCTCGTAAGCTTATAAATCCTGTTCGTATAATTGTTAGCGCTCCGCTCGGCAAAAATATACTGAAGCTTAGAAACGTTCAGATCGAAAGTAGTCCTTAAGCTGAAATCGTTTCTGTTGTTATATATATGCGCGAGAGAATAAATCTGATTTTGCTCATCTCTGTCATCGAAGTTCAGCTTGCTGTCAGTATCATAATGAAGTATTGAAGCATATCCTTTGAACTCCACTGAATGTACTTTTGAAGCATCATAAAAAAATTCGTAGTTCAGATAAGTTTTTTTACTGTTATTGTTTTTATTTTTCTCGACTTTTTCAAGCTCAGTAAGCTGGCTTTGAGTATACAATGACGGATTAGTTACTTCATGATTTTCGGAACGCTCTGCATAGCTCAGCTCCGTATTCAATCCGAAGTTAAAAACTCTGTAATGTAATCCTGAATAAAACTCTAATTTATTCTCGGCGATTTTTGTATCGTATACATTTTCTATCAGTACATTTTGCGGGTTAGCATCATATTTAAACTCTCTGTTAATAGTTTTAGTAAGATAAAGCCCTCCTATTTTTACTCCTCCGTTTTGCGATAGCCGGTAATTAAAATTATCTTCAAGCTGTACTGCATTTTCTATTCGTGATTCAACGTTGTTTGCTATTCCGTTCTGCTGTGAAATGCTCGGTGTAGCCGTAACAAAAAAATCTCTTCTGAGCGAATAGTATTTTATCGCTCCGGTATTGCTGCTTCCGTCTGTAAATTTTTTATACAGCTCGGCAAACAGTTCATTCTGGTAATTTTTCTTTTTATCCAATGCATCATAGGATAAATATACATTCGAGCGGGCAATATAATTTTCTATATTGAGATAAGGAATATCTGATTTAAATTCCCCGCTGAATCCCGATGCAGTTTCTCCTATCTGATTTTCTCTTTTAACGCCTGCATTTAATTTGAAACCTATATCCGGAGTAACATTGTAATTGGCTGTTGAGTAAACAAATATATTGTTGTTTACATTACTCTGAGTAATTCTTTCATCGGATAGAATACTGCTTCTCACGCCGCCGCCGAAGTTTAATTTTGAAGATTTCAAATACAGCGCTTCCATTTTTAAATTATCGAAGTCGCGGAAGAAATTCTGGCTTAGCTTTGATACATCGGAGTTGTAAAAATTCTTGAATGTAAAATAGAATTTTGACTGGAGAAGGCTGTAATTTATTCTTGAGTTTAATCTCGCCGTGTTTGCGTTATTCTCAAACTCAGTATATATAAAATTATTAATGTAAGATGAATCTATAAATGTAGTTGACTGAGCGAATAACTGAGCAGAAAAAAACGCTAAACAAAATATGATTATTATTCGCAGCAATACTTTAAATGGTTTTATTCATTTATTTAGAAGAGGTCAGTTACTTTAAATTTATTTACTTCATCGGCAATACTAATTTCACGGAACATATTTTCAAGGTCAGTATAATTTGCAGAGTTTCGCAGCTCTTCAGTCGGCTTATCAATTTTTATAATACCTTTATCCAGATAAATTATTCTGTCGGAAATTTTTTCAATTGTATTTAATAAATGGGAACAGTATAAAATTATTTTATTCTCTGCTTTTAAGTAAGCGACTAAATCCTGAAAAGCAAAAATGCTGTTTGCATCAAGTCCGTTAAGCGGCTCATCAAAATAAACTATATCGGGATTGTGAAGCAGCGCAGATGTTATAAGTACTTTCTGTTTATTTCCCTTAGATAAAATTCCTATGGATTCATTTAAGTACTGGTCAAATGCAAAGAAGTTTGCAAAGTTATCTATTCTTTTTTTCAGAAGGGTTTTATCAATTGCACGAATTTCTCCTATGAAATCCAGATATTCAAGAACGGATAGTGAATTAAAAATGTTTGGAGATTCCGGCACATAGCCGATTATTTTCTTCACTTCAATAGGATTTTTTAGCACATCTATATCCATTATAGAGACATTACCGGAATTATAATCCAGCAGTCCGGAAAGAATTTTAACCGTTGTGGATTTTCCCGCGCCGTTTGTGCCTATTAGTCCCGTTATTTCTCCTTTATGCAGCTCAAAGGAAATGTTATCCAGGGCAGTTATGCCGCCGTCATATTTTTTTGTGAGGTTCTTTACTTTTATCATGTAAAATTAATTTACGGTATTTCTGAATTTTATAAAGTAGCAAAATTGTAACATTCTGAAACACAGATTATTATGATTTCTATGATGTCACAGATTGTAGCATTATTGTAACATTTTAGTAACCACCCCCTTCCCCCCTCCTTAGAAAAAGGAGGGGGCTTGTTCAGCTAATCGTCAGAGTAATTCGCCTTGGCGAATCACATTTTGGTTTTGACCTGACAGGTTTTCAATCGTGCATGTCCCGACTTGGCGGGGTCAGGTCTGATTAAAAGTCACATTATTGTCACATTTTGAACCACCCCCTACCCCCTCCTTAGTTAGGAGGGGGCTTATTCAGCAAATTGTCAGAGTAATTCGCCTTGGCGAATCACATTTTCCTTTTCTTAAAATAAAATTCATCTCGAATGATGAATTTTTGACGGGTTTTCTTCTTACCTGTATTGTAAAAACAATATCGGTTTATTTATAAATTCGTCAGAGATTATTCCCTCCCCTTACTAAGGGGAGGGCAGGGAGGGGTTGAAGGCTACAAGCAATCTATGCTTGTTCTTTCACTTAACCTCCCCCTAGCCCCCCTCCTTAGTAAGGAGGGGGAACTCACCCCTCGTTCCGATGCTCCAGCTTCGGAACGGAAATCCGTCAGAATTTTTTTCTAAAATTGACGGATTTTTGACGGGTTTTCATCCGCCCGGTATTGTAAAAACAATATAGTCTCTTTTAAAAAATTCGTCAGTGATATTTCTGTGTCGGTTTTTCAACTTCTTAATCCTCCCCATAAAATTCCTTTTTGTGCCCTGCAAATTTGAGGTTAAGAATACCTAATTCTGGGATAAACAAAGTTATTAAAAATGAATCCTCTTTTAAACGTTCATTTTCGAAAATTAAACCTTTATTTAAAATTTCATAATGAATATTTAGTTTTGAGGCACATGGTGAAGTTTCTATCTCACTTAAATTTGAAGGTAAATTGCCATTTTTATTTTTATATTCTTTTATTTTACTAACTAATTCATAAGTACAGTTAATATTATTAACAATCTTCTCTCCTTTTATATAAGGAAAAATAAATAGAATAAAGAGACCTAAACCTACAATTAGATTCAAAATAACTTTTATTGGCAAATTTAACTTTCTAAAAAATACATTTATCAGGAGTAAAATTGTTATAAGAATTGAATAAAATAATATATCGTTATGAATAAACCCATATAATGTGTATCCATACCAAAAATAAATAGTATCAAAAAAGAGTGTGAACATATTAGTTTTGTTATTTTAAAGAAAGCTGAAAGAGTACTTTTCCAAAATACATAATTTCTTTTGCTTAAAAAAACAAATTTTACCCATTCCTACTAATAGGTAAATTTTTTAAAAAAATGCTTGACATATAGAATTCAGAATACATTGAATATGCAAAGCCTTATTTTTATTTTCTTTAACGAAATAGCTTAAATGGCGGAATTGGTAGACGCGCTGCATTCAGGGTGCAGTCCTGACTCAGGGTAAGGGTTCGAGTCCCTTTTTGAGCACTATTAATATTATATGAAAATTGACTAAAAATTGGAAATTTAAAAACCTAAATAATGACGGATCTAGCATTGAAGACTTTAATAATTTAACTAATGAAATCAGAGGACTTAAAACAAAGGTGCAGCTACCTGACCTTGTTATCAAGCTTCTCTGTTTACGTGGAATTACAAATTATGCGAAGACTGTTAAATTTTTTCGTCCCACTATAGAAAAACTTTACGACCCGTTCTTACTTAAAGACTGCAGAATTGCTGCCGAGCGCCTTATACAGGTTATCGATAACAAAGAAAAAATTATGCTCCTGGGTGACTATGATGTTGACGGCACCTGCGGAGTTTCTATGTTCTATCTCTTCCTGAAAAATTTCGGATTAGATGCTTCAGTCTATATCCCTGATAGAATTACAGAGGGCTACGGCATATCAAGAAAATCAATCGACACTGCTGTTGAGGAAGGCATTAAGCTAATCGTTTCTATCGACTGCGGTATAACTGCAGCCGAGAAAATTGAGTACGCAAAATCAAAAGGCGTTGAGTTTATTATCTGCGACCACCACCAGTCACCGGATAATATTCCTCAGGCACTTGCCGTTATTGACCCTGTAAGAAGAGACTGCACGTATCCGTTCAAAGCACTATGCGGAACAGGTGTTGCGTTCAAGCTTATGCAGGCAATTGCGATTTTAAAAGGCACTCCTGAATTACCAAACTCGCTTCTTGATTTCGTTGCTATAGCTACAGCTTCAGATATTGTTTCGCTCAGAGATGAGAACAGAATTCTTGTATACGAAGGCTTTAAAATTTTGAATTCTACTCCAAGGCCCGCATTCAGAACTCTTGTTGAATCATCAGGACTTGAAATCGGAAAGCTTAATACAAACAATATTATTTATACAGTTGCTCCGCGGATAAATGCCGTAGGAAGATTAGGTGATGCAAAGCGCGCTGTTAAGCTGCTTACATCGGATAATCAGCAGGACGTGCAGGAGTTTTCAGATATCCTTAACTCGGAAAACATTACAAGACGCGAGATAGATAAAAATATTACCGATACGGCTTTTAAGATGTATGAAGATTCTACAAATGAAGAATATAAAAATGCTATAGTGCTTCATAACGATTCATGGCATCCCGGTGTAATAGGTATTGTAGCGGCAAGGCTTGTTGAAAAATATAATATACCTTCTATTGTACTTACAACTGTTAACGGTGTAGCTAAAGGA
>JBHEKU010000309.1:0-3248 GCA_041859205.1 Ignavibacteria bacterium
GATTCCCGTTCGCACATGATGGCTGCTGTATTGCCGTCTAATGCCACCCGTGTGCCGGGATATTTGAACTTTTTGCCTTTTTCCATGATCGCTACTTTTGTAGAAGTACTTTTCGGTAAAAAAAATCTTCTGCAAGATTACGGCGGGCGCAAGGTACGGGGGCATGACTTTGGTCAGCGGGGTGTCTGATCTTTGTCAGTGAGGGATGGCTGACTGGAACTGGAAACAGAAAGAAACATGTACGAAGTTGGAGGGGATGTAATTCTTTTGAGGGATGCCTTAGGAGACATCCGGATTGCCTGCGATAGATTTTTAAATATTATTTGACTGATAGAGAAGACCTCGTGCAAGCAGAATTATACCCTAAGTATCATTATCAGTTTATATACATTCTAGGTAGGATGCAAGTGCATTGTGAACTTTAAAGTTATTACCATCAACTTTGGTTGCTAGAGCCTTTAATTTTTCGTTTGAATCAAAATCAAAATCAAATTCATAAACATCTTTCTTTACTTCTCTACCCAATATTGAGAGAGAAACTAAATGATCGATGAAATATTCTAATTGTTCTTCAGAATCACATTCAATATTTGATTTTATAGCAAGTTCCTTTATCTTGTCAAGGGTAATTATTTGGCTTTCTCCCATCAAGTTGTACATAAATTCTTTAACTTGTTGTATAGTAATGCCATTCTCAACAAGCACAGATTTAAATACCCAATTAGAATATTCGGAGTATGCAGAAATAATATCATCTTCATTAATTATTTCATGCCCTCGAGAAACTGCAAAATTTTTTGCAGAAGTGAAAAAGTATATAATATCTCTTGGTCTTGGAAAGACTTTATCAAGGATATACCTTTTAAGTTCAATCCCGTTTACGTTTTTGCAAATATAATCTTCAAACAATTCATTTGCTTCAACATCAATCGCACTCAATTCTATAAACCTTTCTTCTATAATCCTAAAAAAAACTTCAGGATCTGAATAGCTTAGTCTTGAAAATTCAATTTTATCAGGCTCTCTCGCATTATTAATTACATATTTAAAAATATCACTTCTAAGAAACAGTGTTAAGTGAAATGAGAAATTTAATTTCTCGTTAGGATTGCCTCTAAAATCTCTTGCAATCCTACCTACAACACTTAATAAGCCAAGAATATACTTACTTAACATATTTATATTGCTATCCCTTTTCCATGACTTGTCTAAATTATCAATTAAGATCACTAATTTTCCTCCATTCCTTATAAGTTTTACAATATGATTTCTTAGGTTCTTAATAATATTATCATGTAAAAATTCGGAGACTTTGCCCTTGAATTCATGTTGACTTAGTACATTAATTGAATTCAAGTTTTCAAGTTGCTGTTCAAGGCGTGTAGAGAAATCCGTTAAAACAATTTTTGAATTTTTCTCCACATATTTCAAAAACTCTTTTTCAACTACTGATTTGGCGAAATCCTGTTTTTCATTTATCAATACATAAATAGATTTTGCTATTTCAGAATAAATTAAAAATTTCCAGATTGCTTCAACTGTATAGCCTCTTTCGAAATCGTCACTTAAATTATTTAGCAATGTAACAAGTCCTTCTATTTCAAAACTAATTGGCTTTATAAGACATACATGATTTCTTACATCATTTTGCAATTCCTGCTGTAGATAATATAAAGTTGCTGTTTTGCCCGTTCCCTTTCTTCCGATAATAATGTTGTACTCATTCTTTAGTATATTTTGATAATGAGTTGATTGTACATAGTAGTCATATAAATTATCACTTTCATGTTCAGCTATATATTCGCCAAAATTTATTTTCTGTAGATTACTCCTGGCTTTTTTGGTTTCTGATCGTTTTCTTCTTATTAATAATAATCTAGCAATTTGAGATTGCACATCTTCTAAGAATGGCCTAACTAAGTCAACGCACATTTCTCTTGATGTATATTTTTGTAATAATTCACGGTAATCAATAGGCGTGTCAGGGAATGGCTTTTCAGCAACCATTAGTAATTTCAAATCTAATCCAAGCGCCATACCCGAAATAAATGCACATTTAGAATTTTGTAATTCGTATCCAACCCTATAAAAGGATGAATATTCTACTAAAACAGCTGGAACTGAAAATAATTGTTCTACATACCACGAAATTGATTGTACTTTTGATTCTGCTGAGTCATCAATAATATATGGTAAATTGACTCTTTCG
Source organism: Ignavibacteria bacterium (assembly GCA_041859205.1). Classification (GTDB taxonomy): domain Bacteria; phylum Bacteroidota; class Ignavibacteria; order Tepidaquicellales; family Tepidaquicellaceae; genus JAFDZO01. The sequence goes on from JBHEKU010000309.1 coordinate 2,210, forward strand.
ATTTCATTTATTATCTCTTGATTGTAATTAGTATCGATCTGACTTTTAATATAAAACAAGGCTTTTTCACCGTGACTACTTTCTGTATTTTGAAATAATGTGTCTGAGAGTAATTCCTCTTGTTCATATATACGGCTACGAATAAAAGTATTGACAATATCATCAGATTTTGAGTATGAGCTATAGCCGATTGTAGAAAAAAAATTTAACTCTTTAAACTTTTTATTTGACTCAATATTTGAGGTATCAAGTATTAGCCAGATTGATTTTTTCTTTGATATCGCGAAGCCTAATTCAAATAAAACATTATTATTTAAATTAGTTAAATCGGCACAAAAGAAATCGGCTTTATTGATTTCCTCCATTACTTTTGTAATTATCAACTTGCCACTAACAATCATTTCTTTCCATGACCTTATCTTTACAACTCCGTCAAGACTCGAATTTATTTTTTCAATTGCCCCCTCTATAAATTCACCGCAATAAGATGGGTCAGAACCATAAGCAAAGAATCCATTTTTCATAATTTTAATATTATTATGTGAATTGGGTATAACTCTTATGCGCAGCCGCTGCCCTCAAGTTACAACCTGAGTTCACAACCCGGGCGCGGTGGCGAATACATGGAGTTGAACGAAGCTGCTTTATACAACCCAACTATGTGCGAAGCGCTAGTCCATAGTCTTCTAGCAGGCCATGATTCGGCAGGCAAAATACGAACTTATAGCATGCCAGACAAGCCAAGTGTATAAAAAATGAGGGATATAGGCAATTTGCACATAAAAATGACTGGTATAGGTGCCTTGTATGTCGCCCCCCGCTGCTCCCCGTCTTACCCACCAAAAAAATAATAACTAATCACTGATTCCCGTCCGCCCAAGACCTCCCGAAACCTACTACTTACACCTCCCCGCCGCCACAAAAAAAAAGACGCCGCTCTGAAAACCAGACGGCGCCCTCTGAAAAATCTCCCTTGTTTATCTTTAACGAACGAGTTTTGCGATCTTGCGGCGTCGGGGGAAGGACAACTGCGAGTCAA
>JBHEKU010000185.1:0-7994 GCA_041859205.1 Ignavibacteria bacterium
ACCAATCCATACATCATCTTCTATTATTGTTTGTGGATAGAATTTCACGCCCTGTTGTATCATTGGAATATTAACATCATCAATATTATGTCCATAATTTAAAATCATAACATAGGGAGCAATCATAACATCATTTCCTATTTTGCAATTTCTTATCCAGCACTCTTCGTTTATCTGAGAATTATTTCCTATTTCAATATCCCTTCCGTCGCCTAAAAAAATTTGGCCTTCTAAAGTGACTTTTGAACCGGTGTATTTTATAAACCCCTTTGCTAAAAATAGACGCACACCGTTAAACAACTTTCCAAGTGGAAAATTTGAGTTTGGGAGATGTTTACCTATCAGATAATATAAAAAAGCAAAAATTGATTTCATTTTATTTTTCTGCTATTACAAAAATTTTATATCCCGATTGTTTGTATTTTTTTTCAATAAACATTATTAAAGGATATAGAGGAAGCAATAAAAAATAAGATAAGACTCCGATTTTTTCAGAGAGCAATTCATAAGACACAGATATTCTGCTCCCTATTATATAATTCGCTTCTATATTTTTAAATTCTGCCTGACTAAGTTTTTTTGATATAGATTCCAACGTGTATAATTGCGCGCAATAACATTCCTTCATATGTTTTTTTTTGTAATCCTCTGAAATGTAATCGGAGTTTAAACTATCCACTGTTGCAAGAAGCTTCCCTCCCGGTTTAAGCACTCTGTTAATTTCAGAAAAAGCTACAGCATCATTATATAAATGTTCAAAGGTGCAAACACTAATCACTTTATCAAATGAATTGGAATCAAATTCTAAATTTTCTGCGCTGCCTAGAGTAAAAGAACAATTGCCTGAATAATTCTTCTTTGCAATATTCAGATGCTCCTGATAAGGTTCAACACCTGTAATCTCAGAGCAAAATTTACCGAAATAATTAGTCCAGTAACCATCTCCGCTGCCGATATCAAGCACCACATCGCTTTTACGGAAATCTCCCGAATTTTTAATACAATTAATTTCTATCTTTCGACACGCATTAATTTTTTTTACAAGAACGTTTACAAAATGAACATTCTTAAAATAATTAATAACTCTCCTGTAAAAAGAGTTATCCGGTATTAATACTTGGCCGTCCAAATTAATATAAGTATGATAAAGCAAGATACATTGGGGCGTTCACCCACCTGTCCATTGCAGTTGTATAGGTAAAGTTTTCCGTTTTCATATAGCTGTAATAACCTTTTTCAATCCACAATATTTTATCGGTTTGTTCAAAAACGTTATCAATCATTTTCTCTTTTGTGGCATTAACTTTATGTATATAATAAAGTGTCTGTATTGCCTGAGCAAAATTTTGTCCGTCTATCGGAAACAAACTATTATTGTAATATTTGGGTAAAAAATCTTCAGTGAAAAAATTTTCTATAAAATATTTTACACCTTTATCAAAAAATGTTTCATCGAAAATAACATCATTTAATTTTGCTATAGATAATCCTTCCAATATATATCCGGTATGAAAACCATCAATAAATTCTGCTTCTGAACCAGCTGAATAATTCCATGAGCCGTCAGTATTTTGTCCCTGCCTTAAAAATTCAATGGTCTTTTGAATATGCTCATCGTATATATTTTCACCAAACATTTTTTTGTAGCGTGCAAGAAACCCTACCATCAAAGCGTTAACATTGTATACAGGAGTTTTTAAGCCTTCCCAGTAATTCCATATTAGAGTGCTTTCTGTTTCAGTGTATCCTAATTCTGTAACAATAAAATTAATGGTTAGATCGATAAGTTTTTTAATCTTTAAACATTCTTCTTCGTTATCAAGCTTTTTATTAATGTTGTAATAATCTAGGAGCGAATTCAACACATTAATTGTATTAAATAAATTTGCTGAATTTTCATTTGCCTGAACAAATCTTGTTGTGAAATAAAATCGCAGCCCCCATCCGCTTCCATTAGATTGCTTTAAATCCATATTTCCTAAAATTATAAAATACTTTTCTGCGTTTAATAAATATTTTTCATCATTTATTTTTTCATAAAGAATGGATGAAGCTGAAAGTAAATCGGAAACTGTTTTCAAATGAACCATTTTTTTTATTCCAACTAAACTTCTTATATTAATAGGAATCAAACGTATAAATTGTAGCCAAAGTCTTTCCAAAATTCTGATCCTAAAAAACAGTTTTCTTAAGGGAGTATTCAGACCGTCATAGGGATCAAAAGATTTTAATTCATTTTTTTCAAAATGAGCTTCAAGCTGAGTAATCCTTTTTTCTATCAACAATCTCAATCTCAACTCACTTCAGAAATTGCTTTTTGCAATATATTCTGATAAGAAAATTTTTCATTAAATTTCGCATTTGCTTCTCTGTCGTAATGTATGTTATTTAACGATTCAAGCTTATTTTTTAAATCGTTAAAATCACTATAATACAATCCTGTTTTATCGTTTTCTATCAGATGGTCAAGTGTTGAATCGAACGGAGTTATCGCAAACACTCCTGTTGCCATAGATTGTTGAATGGAAATTGTCGGAGCAAACCAAAGTGAATAATCAGCGGCATTAAAAATTTTATTTGTTTCTTCAGGTGAAGTAAATTTATAAAGTATAAGCTTATTTTTTAATCCAAGCTCATTTATTTTTTTTTCAGTTTTTTTAGAGTAATCGGTGTTATTAAATCCGGCCAGCAGATAAACATATTCATCGTTCTGTAACAAAAATTCTTTTATCTGTTCAACCCAAAATTCAAACGGTTTACCTTCATATATCCTGCTTATTGTTACTACAAGTTTTTTGTCATCATTCAGACCTAATTCATTTCTAGCAGCTTTGCGTAAATTATCCGAATAAAAGTATTTATTGGAATCAAAACCCAGTCCGTAAGTTCTCAATTTTTCGTCAAAATTTTTCTTAGAAATACTTTTTAATATTTCGGCAGTTTCATTTGTGTTTGCTAAAATTAAATCGGATCTTTCAAAAACTTTATTGTACCATCGCGCCTTTAGTAAGCTGAAAATTAATTTATTTCCTTTTGTCCCTTTGGCATTATGAACTCTGTTTTCAATTGTCGTATCGCTGAAAACAGAAATAACTTTTGCATTTGAATTAATTTCTTTAAGGAGAAAATAAGGAATACCTGAACCCGGCAGAATGAGAAAAACCAGATCGGTACTAAACTTACCTATAAATTCACTTAAGTTTTCTTTAGGATAAAACGTATTCTTTATGCGTGTAAGATTTTTAATTCTCTTTACTTCAAATTTTTCATTTGAGTCTTCATATCGTTTTTCCAAATCCAAATTGCTTCTGTTTGTAGCAATAACCTTCACCTCATATCCCATTGATGTAAGGGTTTCTGCAAATTGAACTTCCTGATATCCAACATGATTTTCGAAGAATGAACTGATTATTAAAATTTTTTTAATCATTAAAAATAATCAGTCTTCGGATAACAATTCTCTGAATTTTTCATGTAGTTTTTTTAACTCTACTATCGGTACTGCCGGATTACCTGCCCATACTTCTCCGGAAGGCAAATTTTTTGTAATAACTGAACCTAACCCTGCATAGGAATTTTTAGCAAGAGTTAATTGATTTAACGTAGAAGACGATGGTCCCAGCCAGCTGTGATCTTCAATTCTAACACTTCCGCCGACCATATTATTTGCAGTAATGATACAGTGCTTTCCAATTATTGCATTGTGACCGATATGAACTAAATTATCTATCTTCGTTCCCTCACCTATGATTGTATTTGCAAGCGCACCTCTGACTACGCATGTGTTTGCGCCGATGTCGACATTATCATGAATTTCAACTCCGCCAATATGTATAAATTTTTCGTACTCGTTTTTTTCATTAAGTTCGTAACCGAATCCTTCTGACCCGATAATACTTCCGGCATTAATAGAAACATTCTTTCCTATTTTTACATTGTCGAATACAAAACAATTTCCATGAATAATTGTGCCCTCATCTATTTCACTTTTACCAATATTAGTAAAGGGACCTATGTAAACCTTTTCATTTATCTTCGCTTCTTTATGTACAGATGCCGTAGGATGAATTCCGTATTCAATTTTAGGAGAATACAGTTTTTGTAAAATTCTAATTAAAACAAGCTTAGGATTTTCAACTTTAATAAGAAGTTTATCTTTCAAAATACCTTGTTCAACTTGTGTATCAAGAGAACAAATAATAATCCGCGCTTTGGTTTCAGAAATAACTGCCTCCGGGTTTTGCTTACGCGGGCTTATCCATACTAATGAATTTTCACCGGCATCCGAGACTGCATTAACTCTTTCAAATTGATTTATACTATTATTTCCTTCAAATTGAAATCCTGTGCCAAGACAACTTTCAATATCTGATATTTTATGCATCCTTTAAATTAGTATTTACGGAATTGTTTTTCTCCAATGAACTATAAGCTGCAAGCATTGCCAGTAAAAAAATAAAAAGCTCTCTCAGTCTGCCGAAGAAAAAACTTTCCTGAAATAATCCGATGATTATCAAACCAATCCAATAGATTATCATGAACGAAGAAGAATTTTTCAATTGAAGTGAGTTCACAATTCTATTTTTTTTATTTTTGATAAAAATAATTAATGAATAAAAAGCCCAGCTTATAAAAAGTACCGCGCCTATAAAGCCATAATAAACAAGCCAGTTTAGATATTGATTATCAGGGGATGTATATACCTTATCACGGATAAAATCACCCGTAGTGTATCCGAACAGTCCCTGTTTAACTGAAAGCATATATGAGGGCAGCCATTCCCATTTATCAAGTCTCACTTGCAGTGTTGGAGGTATACTTCCGTTTTGCAGCAGCAATTTAAATTCATAAAAGCGAATGTAATTATCAAAGCTGAGATAGTTCGCAACTAAAAAAAATATTAAACCGCTTGTAAAAAATAACCCTGTTATTATTCCGAATATTTTCAGGTTCATTCCTTTCTTCATATATACTATATAAGAAACTGTCATCAGAAAAAACATTATTAAACTTGCTCTGTTTCCCGTTAAAAATATAAGAGAAATTCCTATAAGAAGGACTACAATACTCCAATAATTTTTTAGTTCCGTATTAATAAAAATCAGGATAAATAAAGTGAAACAAAGCACAATTCCCATTCCGTTAAAGCTATCGAATATGCTTGTTACACGGTTCAGTAATTCAAATTCATAAATATTATCAGTTCCCGTTTTATGCACAACATGATAAAAATTTTTAATAACGTACTCGGCGAAAGGATGGTTAATAAACTGTAAAATACCTATGACACTTACAAATAGCACAAAGAAAATGACAATGTAATTTAATATTTTTAAATCCCTTTTATAAAAATTACTATTGGAATTTCTAAAAAAGACGGTGTAAGTTACAACATACAGAAAAAATAATTTAATGTAGTTTAAACAATTCGCTGCTTCATCCATTCCGATAGTGTAACCTGTAAGAAATTTTCCAGCTAAAGATATGAAAACAATCCCTATAGGGATTAAGAAAATTTTAGTAAACGGACTGTCATATTTTAATTTTGTTCCGCTTAAGAGAAGACCAATAAAAACAATCAGAAAAAAAATATCAGACAGATATGCATGTTTAAATCTTATTACGGGTCCCAGCAAAGAAAAAAACACTACAGCAAAGATCAGCCATTTTTTCTTTTCGTCAGATAAGTTAAAAGCCTGCATCTACTTAGCAATATTTAAAATATTCCAGGGCATTGGTATAAGTTTATTTGAAATGTAAAAAGTTACAATATATGAAACTACATTACTTAATAAAAAAGCCTGCGCTGCACCTATTGCTCCGTTCACACTTATAAGCCAGAAGCAAAGTCCTATATTTACGCCGCCTGAAATTAATGTAATCAGCATAAGCAGCTTCGATTTTTTTTCAAAGAAAATATAATTGACATGCATTTTATATAATCCTGTAAAAGCATATGCGAAACTAATCCAGATAATAAACTGTCCTGAGTTTTGATACTTTGCCCCGAGAATAGTTGATGCGGCAAGCGAGCCTGCTACTCCGATTATTCCTGCAAGAATAAAAATTATTATATAATAGAGATAAGTTTTTTTAACAATAGATTTTTTTACAGCTTCTGTCGGGTTTTTAAGTTTTTCAAAAAGATACGGTGCAAATGCTCTGTTAAACGAATCCTGTATAAGCGAGACCACCATCCCAAGAGTTGCACCTGCACCAAACTCACCCGTAGCAGCTATACCGACTAAGGAATTTAAAATCAGACGGCTGGCTAAATCTGCTGCCCAGGCACCTAAATTGTGCAATGAAAGCGGTACGCCATAGTGAAGACTGTCTTTTATATAATTTGAATTAAAAGTGAAGTTGAAATAATTTCTTCTTAAAAATATAACGAGACTGATACATGAGAACAATACTGCTGTAATAATCTGGCTGTAAACTAACCCTTTCCAGCTTAATCCGAGGCTGATAACAAAAAATAAATTTAATCCGTTCTTTAAAATAGTATATGAGATCTTAAACGTCCCGTACCTGAAGGGTTTTCGGAATGACTGCCATAAATTCGCATTCAAATCATTAATGTACTGGAAGAAGCATCCTGCGAAAACCCATATAAGCCATTCAGAAGGAAATTTAACAAGCTCCGATATCTGAGGTGAAAAAAAATAAAAAATAAAAAAAACTATTACAGATAATGAAAGGAATACAATGAAGCTATTAAAGAAATATTGTTTGAATTTTTCATACGAGAGCTTAAAGTAACTGATAATAATCGATGCATCAGTTCCTAAAGATAAAAACGGAATAAAAAAACTAAGCAATGTTTGGAAAGTAACATACAAACCATATTCATCCGGCGAAAGAAATCTTGTAATAATTGGAAGAAATAGAAACGGTACTGCCCTATCAAAAACTGTGAAAGCAGTGTATGTACCCGCATCCTTTGCGAGCTTGCTTTCTTTAAGTTTTGCATAGTATAATTTTGCTATCTGCAATCTTAGTTGTTCTTTTCCCTGACTATTTTTTTAATCATCTCTATGCCTGCCTTAAAATTATTTTCATTATCGTTTAAAAATGCCTGCTCTCTTTTTTCATTTATAGCTTTTACATCTTCAAAGAAATTATCTTTACTTGAAGAGTATTTTGCAATTCCCGATTCAATTTGTTTATTAAATAAATCAGCGCCGGTTTCGCTCAGCAGTATACTTGGTACTCCCATCATTTCGGCTTCCAGAACCGTGCTCGAAAATTCCGTTACATGTAAATCCATATTTTTTAATATCAACGGTAACGGATACTCTGTAACGTTTTGCGTTATTACATTTTCAAAATTATATTTTGCAAGCTTTGCAAGGACTTTTCCTTGTGCATCAGGATATTGCGGATGAAACCGAAACCACCATTTCCAGTCTTTCGGAGAATTCTGAATAGCATTAAACAACAATTCAGAAATTTCAAACGAAGCCTGATGTGTATATAAAATGTTCTTTGAACTCTTATTCTTTTCTTCTGAAATTTGGCTTTGAAATCTTTTTATATTTTCATCTTCAAAATTGATTTCCAGAACGGGATTTCCACCCGTAAAAGCGGAGTACAAATTGTCTGAGTTAACAGTCCACTTATCTATATTTTCTTTTTCAACATTGCTCCAGCACCAGAAAATATCCGGCAGCAGTTCATATCCATTGGTTGGTATATTCGTCCAGCTTGAGAACAAAAAATCATTTTCAGATTGAACTCCATGCTGAATATCAATTGTCCTTATTCCATTTCTTTTAGCAGCTAACAATAAGCCCATAGCTATATAAGAATAAAATCCTTCCACTATTACCAATGAGGGCTTTGTCTTTTTTAAAATCTTTTCATATAAAGCGGAATAATTTAGAACTCTTAAAATCTTTTTGAGAAAAAAATCCATAGGAAGATTTACTCTTTTCAGAAAATCATCAAATCCTTCTGGTTTAAAATGCTCTGCTTTTTCAAACTGCTTTTGA
>JBHEKU010000215.1:0-3167 GCA_041859205.1 Ignavibacteria bacterium
CACCTGCATTGACCCGTGCCCACTGCGAAAAAGAATTTGAATAAATGAAAATAATAAGAAGAAAAATGAACTTTTTCATAGCTTGAGGTATTAATTATATTAAAGGTTTAATTTTAAAAGCCAAACGGGGGTTGGGCTGCATTCGAGGATAATTAAATATATATAAAAATCTTTCCGATTAAAATATAATTTTGGAGATTATTTTGAAGTTTATTTTAAACATAGAAAGCCGAAAAATTCCGGACTATAATTGTCCGGTGAAAAAGTTATTTTTATAAACTACCCTACGCAAATTCTTACGCAAGTAACCGGGAAATCCCATGCATCATATTCTATTCTTACAAGATTTAGCTGTCGTAATGACAGTTGCTGCGCTGGCTACTATTCTGTTCCGTCAGTTTAAACAGCCTGTTGTTCTGGGCTATATTCTTGCCGGAATGATTATCGGTCCGCATACGCCGCCGTTTCAGCTTGTTTCAGATCCTAAGACAATTGAAACCCTTGCAGAGCTCGGTGTAATATTTCTTATGTTTGCATTAGGATTGGAATTCAGTTTACGCAAATTGAAAAAAGTTGGCGGCACGGCATTCATTGCAGCATCGCTTGAAATTATTCTGATGGTCTTTGCCGGATATCAGCTCGGAAAATTTTTCGGCTGGAGTGAAATGGATAGCATTTTCTTGGGAGCAATACTTTCAATTTCATCTACTACAATTATTATAAAAGCTCTTGAAGGGCTTGGTAAAACAAAAGAAAAATTTGCTGAATTAATTTTTGGGATTTTAATCGTTGAAGATATACTTGCAATTTTAATGATTGCCCTACTTTCAGGATTTGCAGTAACCGGGCAGTTTAATGCAGGAGATATCGGAGTTACAGTTGTAAGCCTCGGAGCATTTTTAGGAGTGCTGTTAGTAGTCGGGCTTATATTAGTTCCAAAGTTATTAAATTACGTTGCTAAGTTTAAAAGCAATGAAATGCTTTTAGTAACTGTAATTGGTTTATGTTTTGCCGTTTCACTTATTACTGTTAAACTTGGATACAGCGTTGCGCTCGGAGCGTTCCTTATCGGAGCAGTTATTGCCGAGGCAAGACAGATAAATAAAATCGAAGCACTGATGTTCCCTGTGAGAGACCTTTTCAGCGCAGTGTTCTTTGTTTCGATAGGACTTTTAATCGACCCCGCTATAATTTTAAAATACTCTTTCCCTATAGCAATTATAACAGTTGTTGTAGTTGCCTGTAAAGTACTATCAAATTCACTCGGAAGTTTTCTTGCGGGAAACAATACACGGACATCTTTAAAAATCGGAATGGGACTTGCGCAAATCGGTGAGTTCTCTTTCATCATAGCTGCTCTTGGGCTATCGTTAAAAGTTACAAGTGAGTTTCTTTACCCCATTGCAGTGGCTGTTTCTGCGCTTACAACTTTCTTCACACCATATCTTATAAAAAGTTCGGACGGGCTTGCAAACTGGTTAGAAAAAATTGCTCCTGCTTCGATTCGTCATACAACAACCACTTATACGGAATGGGTAAAAGGCTTGGGGAAAAAAAGCGAGAATAATCCGGGGCGCAAAGTCTTACGTAAAGTTGTGATGCAGATTTCTATAAATCTGTTGTTAATAACTGCAGTATTCCTTGCTGCGATTTTTTTAAACGGAAGAGTAAGCGCCTTTCTGGAAATGTTCCTATGGGGAATAGAAGTTACAAAAGCTATTGTGTGGTTTGCAGCAATGATTGTATGTTTCCCCTCACTTTTTGCAATTTGGAAAAAGATGCAGGGGCTGGGAATGATAATAGCAGAGCTGACAATTACTCCCACTGAAGATGAAGCAAAAACAACGTCTAGAAAATCAGTGATTGCAAATACAATTTATATTATAGGCAATACGGGCTTAATTGTTTTGGTGATTTTATTAAGCTCGGCTATACTTCCATCGGCAAAATTACTGATTATAAGTTTTGTTTTAATTTCTATTGCAGCATTCTTTTTATACAGAAGCTCAATTAAAATTTACGCCGCAGCGCAGATTGCTATTAAAGATACATTTGAACAAAAGCCAGACCTGCCGGAACTATCTGAAAAAATTCATCCTTTATTAGAAGATGTAAAACTTGAAACTGTTGATATAAGCAAAAGTAAAGTGATAGGACAAATGATTTCTGAGCTGAGATTGCGCAGTGAGACCGGCGCAAGTATTATAGGCATTGAAAGAAAAGGAAATAACATTGTAAACCCCGAAGCATACGAAGAGCTTGAGTCCGGAGATAAAGTTTTACTGCTCGGCTATCCCGAGCAGCTTGAAGATGCTAAAAAATTTCTAATAGATTATACTGTTCCGGTTAAATCACGGAGAAAGTCTTGATTGCATCCATGAATCATTTTCTTTTTCATAGGATATTCTATCATGAAGTCTGCTCTCTCTGCCCTGCCAGAATTCAAAGTAATCTGGAATTAATCTGAAGCCGCCCCAGTAATCAGGCAGCGGAACTTCTTTTCCTTCATACTCTTTATCGTAATCTTTGAATTTTTTTTCTAATGATTCGCGGCTTTCTATTTTTGAGCTTTGAATGGATGCCCATGCGCCGACCTGGCTTTCAACAGGACGTGAATGAAAATACTCGGCTGATTCTTCGCGTGTGACTTTTTCAATCCTGCCTTCTATCCTTATCTGTCTGTGCAGCTCCTTGAAAAAAAATAATATTGAAGCAAAAGGATTTTCAATAAGCTCCCTGCTTTTTCTTCCGAGATAGTTTGTATAAAAAACAAAGCCCTTATCATCTACTCCTTTTAACAGCATAATTCTTGATGAAGGTTTTCCTTCTTTAGAGCATGTTGAAAGCATAAATGCATTTGTATCCTGTGGGTCAATTTCCATAGCTTCACCAAACCATTTTTCAAACTGTGCAAAAGGATTTTTATCTGTATCTTTAATATCAAATTCTTTTGAAATGTACTCTCTTCTCTGATCTGCGTAATTCATAATGTTGTTTTTATTTTAATAAATGCACCTATAAAATTCGTAAGAAAAGACGAGACATTATATTCAATAATTGATATATAGCAAACGGGGGCGCCCTCGTCCCGCCGGAGGCGGGACCTGTTGCAGAAATAAATCAGACAAAGTCTGATTTATTTCTGTAACAGCCGCTCCGATGAAATT
>JBHEKU010000133.1:0-11612 GCA_041859205.1 Ignavibacteria bacterium
TATCCAAACCCGTTTAATCCCACAACTAATATCAGATTCTATGTACCCGAAAAAGGTCAGATAATTTTAAAAGTCTACGATACAAATGGGAAAGAGATTTCAACTCTTGTTAATGAGGTGAAGCCTCAGGGAAGTTATGAAATAGAATTCGATGCATCAAATCTGCCAAGCGGTATTTATTATTATAAATTAACTTCAGGCGATTTTTCGGAAACGAAAAAAATGATTTTAATAAAATAATTTTAATTTACTATCCTGCTCTCATTTTTTTTCAGAGTAGGATTTTTTTTTGAAACAAATTCTTCCCAATTAAGTATACCTACATAGTTTTAATATATACCTCGCAAAAAACCTATATATACTCTCGCAAAAAACATTTTCTAATAAGTTTTACTAATTAAACCATACAAATTACCATGAAAATCTTTACACTCAGTGTATCATTTTGTCTTTTTGCGACTTTAAACTTACCTGCGCAATGGATAAGGCAGTCAGCTCCGGGCACAATATTCTTTCTAAACTCAGTTAATTTTACAAACACAAACTCAGGGATTTCAACAGGCTGGGGAATTGATATGCAAAATCCCAATACTACTTCACGCGCTCTGTACACAACAAACGGCGGCACAACATGGCTAAATGCATCTGTCCCCGATTCATCAAGAGCAATTGTTTCCGTTCAATATATTACACCTCAGATTGTGTATGCAACAGGGGCAATGAATGTATTTACAGAAAAATCTTCTGGTGCTTTGAAGGAAAGAGTAAATTACAATAATAACGGAATGCCGATAGATATTTATTCCAATGGAATAGAATTTTCAACAGGGGCATTCTTTAAATCGACAGACGGCGGTAAAAGCTGGAGCGAATACGGCACCATGCCTGCAGATTGTTACTATGTAACATACTGTGACTTTATAGATGCTAATACGGGGATGGCTATAGGAAGCATTATGGATACCAATACTAATATTCAGACAAAAATACTTAAGACTACAGACGGCGGATTAACCTGGGTTAAAACAATGAATGACCTGACAGTAAGAGATTTAAGCTCAATCAATTTTATAAATGAAAATGTAGCTTTTGCCACCGGGTTTGAATTTAATGGAACACATGAATTGGGCTCAATAATTAAAACAACTAACGGCGGAGTAAATTGGACAAGCATAACAAGGGATTCAGTTAAATATACAAAGGTACATTTTATAAATAATAATACAGGATATGTATCCGGAACAAATTTTGCCGGAGCAATAATTCTGAAGACAACTAACCAGGGCAGCAGCTGGAACACTATTTATACGCGCGACTCTTTAATATTGGAAGGGATTAATTTTTTTGGTGAAAGCGGAGTGGGAATCGCTTACGGTGAGAAATTTTATACCGGAGATAATTACGTTCCTTCTGTATTAAGAACTACAGATTTTGGCGCGACCTGGTCTTTACAAACAATCAGCGAAAGCGCACCTAATGTAAATGTTACATCAAGCTCGATGATAGATAAATATAACTATTACATTGCAGGGGGAACATTTCAGGATGGAAGAATTTACAACACTAAGAACGGCGGAAGCACTTCAATCAATAATAATGGAGGCATTGTAACATCAGATTATTCATTGAGCCAGAATTATCCTAATCCGTTTAACCCTGCAACATCAATAAAATTTTATTTGCCTGTGAGAAGTAATGTAACGTTAAAAGTCTATAACGGGCTTGGGAAAGAAATCATAGAGCTTGTGAATGAACAAAAGACAGAAGGAAGTTACGAATTTAAATTTGACGCTTCACATCTGCCAAGCGGAGTTTATTATTATAAAATAGTATCAGATAATTTTTCTGATACAAAGAAAATGATTTTACTGAAATAAAAAAACTGCCTCGTTTACTAAAATAGGTTTTTCTTTTTTAAATTCTATATGAATAATTACTGTTGAAACCTTTTGCATTTCCGGCAGTCAAAGTAATAAATTCAATCCAAATTAATGAAAAAAGCACTTATTTTTTTTACAATTTTTATTTCCTTCATATTTGTAAGCAGTTTACAATCTCAAACAGAAACATTCACTCCATCCCAATTAAAAGAAGATTTTACAGTATTCCGCAATGCACTTACAGAAATTTATCCTAGCATGTACAGATTTGACACAAAAGAAAACATTAACGGATTGTTCGATAAAACATTTTCAGAATTTGATAAACCAATGTCAGAGCTGGATTTTTTAAAAAGACTAATTCCAATGGGAGCAGCATTTAAAGATGGACATTTCAGAATTCAGGCATCAATTGATTTCCGAAAATATATAGATGAACGCGCAAAGTTTTTCCCGCTGCTGCTAAATTTCCGCGCCGATAATACTTTCATAATGACAGGAGGAGGAGATATAATTCCGGCAGGCAGCATCATTACATCTGTTAATGGTATTAAAATTTCCGATTTGAGGAATGAGCTGCTGAAGTATGCTGCCGGAGATGGAGATATACTCGGAGGAAGACTGGCTGTTTTATCCAGAAGATTTTACCTATTCCACCTTCTTAACTACGGAGAGCAAGAGGAGTTCATAGTCGGCTATACCGATAACATTGGGAATGAAAGCACAGTAAAGCTCTCTTCAATTAGCAAAAAGGAATATGATGTTATTGCTAAACCGAAAAACCAATCTGAGAAATTATTATCATTACTAATAAATGATAAAAATACTGCTGTTCTAACAATCAAAACATTTTCATCAAGTGCTTTGGAGAAAAACAATGAGAACTATTCAGAGTTTCTAAAGACATCTTTTAATACATTAAAAGAAAAAAATATTCAGGGATTGATAATTGACCTGAGAGATAATAGCGGAGGCGAAGATGAGTATGGCGCGAAGCTGTACTCACATTTAACAAATAAAGAGTTTAAGTATTACGATTATCTTCGGCTTAACAATAATCACATTAGTTTTCTAAAATATACAAACGCTCCACCTGATTTAAATGAGCAGATGAAAGAAAGAGTTGACTCTGTAGGTATAAATGATTTTCGTTTTAAAACAGAAGGACACGAAAACTTGAAGCTGCAAAAACCTGAAGAGAATAATTTTGCAGGTAAAGTTATAGTCTTAATCAATAGGGGTACATTTTCAGCAGCAGCAGAATTTTGTTCAATCTTTCACACAATGAAGAGAGGTAAATTTGCCGGAGAAGAAACAGGCGGAACTTATATTGGCAATACATCGGGCATAAGTATTGAACTAACCTTGCCAAATACAAAAACTATTATTCCAATCAATCTTATGAGATATGAAATGGTAGTTGATAAAAATACATTTAAAGGCAGAGGTATAATACCGGACTATCCTTTTGAAAGAAGTATAAATGATATTTTAACAGGCAGCGATACTGAAATGAAATATGCACTTGAATTACTAGTAAATTAAGACATAAAAAAACCTGCTTCGTTATTCACAAAGCAGGTTTTCTATTTTATAAAAATTGTATTACTTATTTATTCGGAGTCGGAGCGCTTTGTAATGCATTCATAAATGATTTAGCATCAGCGTTTTCCGGTTCAAGCTCAAGAACTTTTGTAAAATTCTTTATTGCCTCTTCCTTATATTTATCTGCATCCGCTGCATTATTTGCATTAACTGCCTCTTTCCTCTTATCATAAGCTATTACTCCTATGTAGAAATATCCAAGTGCATAAGTCGGATCTTTTTGTAAAAGTGCATTGAAAGTAGCCGATGCATCATCAAGTTTTTTATCCTGATATTGAGCTACACCTTTTGCAAAGTAAACCGTTACGTTCGGTGTGTTCATAGCAATTGCTTTATCAAAACTGGTAACTGCATCGCTGTAATTTTTCTGAGCTAAGTATACTTTTCCTTTTTCAAAAAATATTCTGTCTTCTTCGGGGTCAAGAACTGCTGCTTTATCAAAAATTGTAAATGCCTTTACTGTATCTCCCATTGCTAAATTTATTTTTGCAATATTTATGAAATCTTCTATTTCAAGAAAATCATCCGGCACTTTTGCATAAAAACCTGCTGCAGTCTGATATTCTTTTTGTTCAAAATCTATAGTTGCCTTAATTCTGTTAGCGCCTTCATCATTAGGGTCAGACTTAAGCACTTCGTCAATTAATGCTTCAGCTTTATCTTTTTCGCCAAGGTAGTACAATATTTTTGATTTGTAAGATTTACCATCTAATGAAGAAGGTCTCAATGTCAAATACTTATCTATATTTTCTAAAGCTGTTTTATAGTTCTCGTTAAAATATAAAAGCCTTGCTGCTTCAAAATACGGATCTGCAAAGTTCGGATCCATCTGCTCTGCTGCAATATACTGATTTAAAGCCTCTGTATATTTTTTTTGCTTGTAATAAATTCTTCCAACGCCGTATGTTGCAATCGCACTCTTTGAATTAAGATTCAAAGCTTTTTTGTAATTATCCAGCGCAGGACCATATGCTCTTCTATAATAATAAGCATCACCAAGACCTGCATAAACATCTGCGTTTTCTTTGCTGATAGTTGTTGCAAGAGTTAGTACTCTGATAGCATCATCGACTTTTCCTGCAAGCGAATAGTTCGTTCCCTGTGAAATAAGAACTGAAATATTTTCGTTATCAAGCTTTGCTGCTTTTTTATAATACGTATCCGCTTTATCATATTGCTTTTTTGCGCTGTAAATATCTCCTAATGTTTTAAGAGCCATTACACCTTCATCATCTTTTGCCAATGCTTTATTAAGATATGTTTCAGCATCTTTAAGGTTACCCGTTTTATACAAAGCAAGTCCGTAAAGATAATTTGCATCATAGCCGTTATCTGACTTCACAACATCTTTCAGCGCGTTTACTGCGCCTACGTAATCACCTTTTTTAATAAGTCCTTCAGCCTTATCTACCTGTGCAAATAAACCCGAAGCTGTAAACATAATAGCTAAAACAAACAGTGTTAGAATTTTATTTATTTTCATTTCAATTATATGTATTAATTAATTTAATTGTATAGTTTGCACCGGCTGACTGACGGGAACTAACCCGTTTTTCATTACAACTTTTTGTCCTTCAGGCTTGAGCAGATAAGTCAGAAATCCTGTGGTTAAACCTATTCCCAGATCGCCTGTTATAAGATAAACATAGCGCCTGTAAGGATAAGGCTGAGCATCATTTGCAAGATAACCCTGATGGAACTGTATGAAATCTTTTTGAAAGCCTGTATCGGTAATCCTCGAAACACGAAGAGCTTTTACAGTTGCATCAAGTGAATCCATATTTCCAGCAGAGAGCCATGACATATTTATTATTCCGATTGCATTTGGATTTTCTCTTACCATCTGAAGCATCTGTGTGCTTGTTGAACATACAACTGCAGCAGTGGAGTATTCCATTTTTTTCATTACAGAGTCTTTAACATAACTGTAAACAGATGAGTTTTGCCTCTGTATAAAAAGTTTTATGTTACCTTTTGAACCGCTGAAATAAGATTTTGTTTCAGAGTTTTGTGCTTCATTCTGAGATTTTATATCTGTCCAGTTTTTGTATTCACCGGTAAAAATTTTCTGCAGGTCTTCTGAATTAACTCTCAGAACAGGATTAGCAGGGTTTACAATAAACCCGATACCATCTATAGCAAACTGATACTTCCTGAACTCAAGTTTGTTATCTGCAATTATCTTTTTTTCTTCGTCATTAAAATCCCGTGTAACAACAACTGTTTTTGTTTTGCCGTTTATCAGATCTGCGATGCAATTAGATGCAGGCATTGTAGATAAAAACAATTTAGCTTCGGGGTTAAGTCTTTCGAACTCCTCTTTTTCTTTTTTCATCAAAGGTTCGATGTTTTCATCAACGTCAATATCTAAATTGCCGGTAATAGCCTTTGATTTTATTTTATCGAATTCACATCCGGAGAGGGTAAAACTAAAGAAGAGTGTAACTACTAGGGTGTGTAAAATAAATTTTATCATAATTCATTTCCTTCTCAATTTTGTTCTTATTTTCTTTTCAGAAGCTTTTCAGTCTGCTTCTTCATCTCTTCACGCTGTTCTTCCATCTTTGCGCTTTTCATTTTGTAATAGGTATTTAACAATCTGAATATTGCCCATGCAGCCAGGCATCCGCCTAATACCATCGTGGTGCTTTTTTCTGCCCGGGTAAGAAAAACTCCTGTCATCATAAGAACTCCGGCGATTAATATTAATCCGGAAGATACTAAACTTATAATGACAGAAGTATTTGAATTCATTTATCTCGTAAAATTAATTATTCTTTCTTTTCTTCTTCTTCAACTTTCTTTTTTGTTCCAAGACTGAATTTAAAAGGAACGTTTACATAGCATCTTACTGGTTGTCCGCCTTGCAATGCAGGGGTGAACTGTAAGTTCATAATTTTATCCTGAATTTCACTGTGGAATACATCAGGTCCGCTGATACCGGCAACTCTGATAATTTCACCGCTCGTTCCTACTAAAATTTTTGCTACGCATGTACCTTCTACACTTGATTGTCTTGCAATTTCAGGGTACTTCATTGAGCTTCTTACTGAGCCAAGATTTACAGCTACAGGAGCTTTTTCCACTTCAAATGACTGGAAATCTTTTTTCTTCTCTTCTTTTTTTACTTCTTTAGTTTCCACTTTCTGTTCAACTTTTTTCTGCTCAAGCTTTCCTGTTCCGTCCCATGTTACTTTATTCGGGTCGTCTGTTCCTGTTGAAGCAACAGGTACTTTAACTTCATCAAGTTTTTCCTGTGTCTTTGTTGTTAAAACTTCTGACTTCTCTTTAGCTACCGGTTCAGGTACAAGAGCTTCCAGATCTTTTAAAGCAACTTTTTCAGGAATTTCAGGTTCAGGCGGAGGAGGAGTTTCTTCACTTGTAGGAGGAGGTAAATCCAAGTCCTGCAATGTAATTAATCTCTGCTGATTTTCTTTTTCTGCTTCTATGTTTGCCTTAATCTTATTGTAAGCAAAAACACTTCCGATAAGAACGAAAGCAAAAATAATTGCCATCATTAATCCGCGGGTAGCGAATTTCTGATAGAGGGCAAGAAGTTCAGGTGCCCCGTATGTCATTTTTCCCAAGGGCTTTACTTCCTGTGTATCTGTTGCGGTTGCCATTTTTTAACCTCGCAAGTTTTTTATTTTAAAAATCTTAAAGAAATCTGTAATAGATTAAACTAATCTATTGACGTAATGTTCCTCTTGCCTGCAAAATAAAGAAGAAAAACCATAAAATCTATTGATAAATTGTAATATTACAATTTTTTTACAAGGTTTTTCTACATTGTTTTTAACAGCAAGGAATGGTAAAAAGTTGTGTAAATTTAATATTATAATCTCTGTTTTTATTACTTCAGTTAAATAAAAAATTCCTCTCCCCTTTTATCAGGGAGAGGATATTAATGCAATAAGATATAATGCTAAATGATTATTTTAAATTGAATTTAAATGGAACATTTACATAACATTTTACAGGTTGCCCGCCTTGTAATGCAGGAGTAAATTGTAAATCCATAATCTTTCTTTCAATTTCATTATGGAATACATCGGGTCCGCTTATATTTGATACTTTCAATATTTCGCCTGTTGTTCCTACTAATATTTTTGCAACACATGTTCCTTCAACCCCCGATGATAATGCAATCTCAGGGTATTTCATCGAACCTCTTACTGAGCTAAGATTTACCGGCATAGGAGATTTTTCAACTTCAAATGAATTGAAAGTTTCCTTCACAGGTTTCTTAGGTTCTTCTTTTTCAATTTCCTTTTCTATTTTCGTATTAGTATTTTCATTAAAATTCGAAGTTACTTCGTTCAAATTTTCTGTACCTTTTGAACCAACATTTTCCGTTGGTACATTTTCAAGTGCCTGCTGAGTCTTAGTTGTAAGCGCTTCAGATTCCTGTTTTGCAACAGGCTGAGGCACAAGTGCAGCTAAATCTTTTAGCTTTACAGTCTGCTCTGCCTTTGGTACATCTAATGGAGCAATTTCTTCCACCGGTTTCGGCGGCACCGGCAAATCATAGTTCAATAATATAATTTCTCTGTTGTATTCTTTTTCATCGTTACCTGTTGCGTGGAGCGAATTGTAAGCTGCTACACTCCCTATCAATAATAGAGAACATACTATTGCATACATCAATCCGCGGAACGCGTATTTCTGATACAATGATAAGAGCTCAGGAGCTCCGTACTTCATGTTTATAAGGGGTTGTTTTACTTCTTTTTTTACTGTAGCGGTTTTCATTTTGAACCCTCGCAATAGTTTAATTATTTGTTTAAAGTGTTAAGGGATTAAACTATGGCTATTGGGAAATGTTCCGTGATTGGTCAGTGCGTAGTGGAGGCTGTAAGACCTGACAGGTTTTTAATCCTGTCAGGTCAACTTTATACAGTAAACATTAAAAATATTCCGGACGAAAAGATGATGCAGTCTTTGATAAGGAAAATTTAGTTTATAAAAAAAAACCTGACAGGATTAAAAACCTGTCAGGTTACTTATAAACCTAACAACTGAAAACCATCAACTAAGAACTAATCTTTCAGCTCTGCAATATGCATTTCAACAAAATCTTTTGCGAATGACATTAAGTTCTTTGCAGCTGCTCTTCCTTCTGCTGAACCCATTGCTGCATTAAGAGCATCTTCATTTTCAAAATACATTTCAGCGCATAAAAAATATTTGTTGGCGCCGAGGCTTTTAATATTATATACTTCTGACTTTATTAAGCCGGGCATTTGCTTTGCCAATGGAAGATGTTCGTTATTATATTTTTCTAAAAAGTCCTCTTTGTTTTCAGGAGCTTTGTAAAGCGCTACAAGTTTTACCATTATAAATTATTTTTTTAATTTTGAGTAGAGTTAGATGTTGAAGTCGGCACATATACTTTCTTTGTCGGTGGATAATATGGCAATATTCCTATAGGATTCAGAAAATATTTTTTTACCATCTCATCAGGCGGAGATGTAGTTACAACATTTTTTTTCTTATCCTTTGAATTACTTTCATTGCTTACCAGTTCAGTTTCATTATCCTTATCATTTTCCGTGATAATAGGTACTTCTGAATTAAAGATATCAATATCTACAGAACGCCCGCTTAATTTATCCGACACTTCTGAAATAATCAGTTCCGGTCTTGGCAATTCCTGCTTGTTTGGTATTTCCCTGTCGTAAGCTATGTAAATCCCCTGCTTGGGAATGATCTTCGGGTCAATTACAAAGTATTTTCTATCATTAACATAATATTTACCGCTAAGAATATTATATAAATTTTCAGCAAGCATTTTTCTGTATTCGTCGGGTGTAAACTGCTGTGTGCTGGCATCGTAATCTTTCGGAGCAAAGCCGACTGTTCTTGCATACTTTCCTTTGTGAGCTAAAACAATAGTGCCAAGCTCTACATCGCCGAACATTTTTTTAACATCATCGTGTTTCATTCTTATACATCCGTGTGAAGAAGGGCGTACGCCTAAATGCTGGTAATAGCCTGTTCCGTTGATTGAGTGAAAGCCGATACCCTGATTGAACGGCATAAAGTGATACATATCGGCATTATCGAACTGGGAAGATTCGTGGTGCTCTTCCATTACAAAAATCGCAAAAAGTCCCGGACGTGTTTCAAGTCCTTTATCAAGAAATTTATTTCCTGAGGAAACGGGATATTTATCAATCTTGCCGTTTCTCCAGTGAACATATACCATCTGTTCGTGAATTCTTAGCTCCAGCCAGTTATCTTTATCAGTGTAAACAGTATCCATAAGTCCCTGTGCCAGATCTTCTTCAGAAACTATGTTGTAATCTCCTTTAAAGATGGTTGAGTTTACTTTAGTCTCTGTTATGAATTTGTTTTTAACAAAGTTTCCTGAATTGGCCAGAACATCACCGCTGAAAAATCCGGCCAGAATAAAAATGATAACAAGAGAAGGAAGCCCGTATATAATAAAAGAAGGACTCTTCTCTTCGTAGTATTCGCTTTCCCTTAAATCAATATCAGGATAGCTTTGGTTATTATCTATGTCGGAATTTTGCATATCAAGTAAAATACCAAAAAATTAAAAAAAATTCCCCCTAAAAATGAATTGCTGAAATTATATCTTCAGTCAAAATTTATTTAGTCCGGTTGGGCTATACTTCCTGAGTTTTTTATTGCTTATTTTTACTTTGCTAAATAAAATTAAAAATTCATTTTAATGAAAAAACTATTTGGTCCTTTTTTCTGTGTTAATAATTTATGGCATTGGAATAAAGCATGCCGTGATTTCCCGAAAGAGAATCATCCTGAAGCAATGATAAGTACTGTCTTACCTGAAAGTTCAGAGCTTTGCAAAAATTGCCTCAATCTTGATAAAGAAGCCGCAATCAAACAATTGAATAAAGAACTAAACTAAAGTTAAACCGTAATTTCTTCACATATCTCTGCATTTTAAAAAAAACAAAAGCTATCCTGAATCTCTAATCCCTTTGCACTATATACATTAGGTGGAGGAATTTCTATATTATTATACCGCACTTTACGTAATTGTTCTCCCCCACTCATTCTAATTCAAAGGTGAAAAATTCTCCCCTTAAAAAACAATAAGGTTTGATTTTAACCCGAAAGTTAAGTTTCTAAGTAAAAATACTGATTTATTTTTGCTTGCTTATAATTAGTTTTGTATGCTATTGTACTACTGCAACGAACAAAAAGACTTGATACCACTTAAAAAATATGAAAGAAAACGGTTTACACATCTTAACAGTTAGAGAAAAAGAAGTTTTGGGCATTTTATCTGACGGCTCTACTAACAAAGAAACTGCGGAAAAACTGAATATTAGCGTGAGAACTGTAGAAACTCACAGAAAAAATATCATGCAAAAACTCGATATAAAGAATATAGCAGGACTTATTAAGTTTTCTATAGCAAATAAATTAACTATGCTTGATTAATTTATTGAAATATTAAAAAATTATAATTAATTTGTGTGTATATTTTAACGTAGAGAAGAAATAAAATTTACGAAAAGATACCCCCAGTAGTCTCTTCCGATTAATTTCCTTTTATCATAAGAATTTTAAACATTTAATTTTTCCAAACTTAAAAATCTGTTTACGGAATTTTTATGTTTTATACAATTTCTTAACAGAAAACTGAATTAATATTTTTTTTGTACGTTAGAATTTTAACCCAAACCCTTTATAACGAATGAAAAAAATTTACGGACCCTTTTATCTGGGTGAGAATAATATATGGCATTGGCATTCAGAGTGCCCTTCATTTCCGGATCCTAAAAATTCCAAAACAATGGTCAGCTCAAATTTTCTGGATGAAATAGAACTTTGTACTGGATGCCAGCAATTGGATAAAAAAGACGCGACTGATGCTATAGGGAACACAGATATCAGTTAGTCAGATTTTATGTTCTAGTAGATAAAGTTATAAAAGTTTTCGCAGGCTCTTTTTTAATTTCTAAAGGAGTACTGCGAAAACTTTTTTTTGTTTTAAATCTGTAATGCTTTTCATTTATCAGTAATCTTCTTTATATATACTTCTCCTTTATACGGATGGATAGTGGAATAGAACTCATAGTTTTTTATCTCCAGCAGATAATATGACATTATATCGCACCAGCATATTTCATC